>JANQSK010000854.1 GCA_028284105.1 Anaerolineae bacterium | reverse complement strand
ATCGTCATCGCTTCGGCCACTTCATTCATTTCATCTTTAGACAAGCCCTGACCAAAAAGCGTTTTGACGATGACCGTCATGGTAATGTGGTTAAAGCCCGTTGTGATATCGAAGGGAACGGCCGTGTCCATTTGTTCCCATTCAGACAACACATCATCAATCGCTTCCACCATCAGCTGGGTCAATCCGGCAATGTGTTTACGGTGAAATTGCGGTTGCATCAAACGGCGTTGTCGGAGCCACACTTGCCCTTCACTCGCCACCAACCCGTTCCCCAACAGGTCACGAACTGCATCCCAAAGCGGGCCGCCTTTACGATAGTTTGGTGCTTTATCTCGCAAAATGTGCTGACCGTGTCTAGGGTGATTCAACACAACCACATTCGATAAACCTAAATCAAGCCTATAAACATCGCCATGTTCTTCACGGGTTTCCATCATAAAGCCAAATGGATCTTTTAATAGTTGCGGCAGGGAGCCAACCAGAGGCCAACCCGCCGTTTTTGGAGGCAAGGCACGATTAACCAAAGCCTCAGACTTTTGGGCTGAAACATTAATCATTTTTATTTTCCTTAATCTGAAAGTTAGTCGTTGCAGGTCAAATTGTGCGGTGTTGAGAAAAGTGTTAAGCGGAAATCATCTTAATAGACGCAGACTCATTTCAGTGTAACGTTTTTTACACAAGCCATGTTAAAAATCTGCGCTTTGATTAGAAAATGGTTCAAGGTCACTCTATGATATTTCTTGTTTTTAGATTGCCATAATTCCATTTCATCTCATGGTTTTACACGTTTTACTTGTTCATATCGGATTGATAGAAGCTCATTGGCATGGTAGCCTGTACTAAGCCCAAGAGTGAATAGACAAAAATTTCGAGGGCTTTTTTGGAGATTCTATTTTATTTTTTTAATCGCACCTTTATCTCAAATGGGCTCTACTTTTATCTTTGACCCTTTTTTAGGGTGATTTGGATTTCTACTTTTAAATTTTTTTTACTAGCCATTATTGACATCCTTTTTGTGATGGTTAAATAATAGAAAAGTGGAAACTTCAAAAGATTTTTAATTGGATTTCTACTTTACATATTTAAATATGGCTTTTGTTCGCAAGGATTCACCTCATGATTCGAAATTGTCACTGATGATAGTTTTCATTATTTGACAATTCTTAGATATAACACAAAATAATGATGTGACACGAAATCGTTCAGAGCTTCTTCCAATATCAAATAAACCTATTCCAAATGAAAATGCATGGCAGTATGAAGTGCATTTCATAAATAGCACTCATCTGTCAAAAAAATCCATACTATCATATAAAGCTGCTCTTAGGATGTTTGCTGATTGGATACAGATCAAAGGTAAATATGGATATAAATCCTCTGAAAAGTGGCCACTTTCTCCTAAAAGAATTAGACACGAGTCGGTTCTTGCATTTAGCAAATGGTTAGGGGCAAATCGTTCAAATTCAACAAACAATACTTACGTAAGCATTGTTTATCGTTTCTTAGTTTATTTGGAAACAATTGGGGAGTTATCTACAGAAGTTCGGTTGGGTAAGTTAAAAGAAGATTTATCAAATTCACGAAAATATCCTCAATTGGGAGGAATTTTAGATCCACAATCCATTCAAGATGCATTAGAGCAAATTGTTAGCTTTTATGAGGTCGAGCTTCTTCCAAAAAATGAGGGAAGGTATAAACAAAAAATAATCCTTCTCCGTAATCGTGGAATAGTTCAAACTCTTTTTACAACCGGAATAGGTATTTCAGAGCTTGTTGCAGTTAATCGTAATGATGTCAATTTGACCCAATCCGCAAGCATATTATTAAATAGCACCAATGGTGGCTCTGCGCAGCTTACCTTATCTGAAGATGCCAAAATAGCCTTACTGGCATATCTCAACGAAAGGGTAGATAACAATCCAGCATTATTTGTTGCTCATAGCCGAAATGCTGGAGAATCCAGACTTTCAATTACTGGTGTCCACAATATTGTGAAGAAGGCTGTCAACAAATTAGACCTTCATAAAGGAATATCAGCAAGAGATTTTAGTCGAATTAAAAAAATAAATAAAGATTTGGAAAACCCTATAAAAAACAATTTGTCTCCAGAAGCATCAAGAATATTTAGCAATATTAGGGTTATGCTGAGGTTAAGCAAAATCAGGGATGAATATAAGGAAATTGCCATCTTCGATTTGAAACAAGCAAAAAAGTCATTCGATATACAAGCTTATAAAGGTTGCATCGTAATGTTAGGAGCAGTGCTTGAGGGAATTATGTTAGGGACACTTCTTCGAAATGATGTAGTTGTAAGTATTCGTCAAAGTACAGATCCCCCTCTGGCAATAAAGTCTTTAGGGCAAAAGCATCCTGATTTGCCAACTCGAATTGAAAAAAAATTGGGTTTTGAAGATTATAAGAATTCAATCCACCACCTAATTCCTCACATTGAAAAACTAAAAGTTGATGGTATTCAAAGTTTTCGAAATTCCATTCACCCTTCTCTCAATATCAGTGATCCTCTTATCTTCTCTGATTATGAACGATTTCGATCGAGGGCGCTTCATCATTTAACTTCACTAGAGCTTTTGGCTCATCATATTTTGATTTGGTCGCCATAATAAAATTATTCATGTTATAAGCTCTAGTCGAATTAATGAATCTTATTAAAAGGGGAATGCGCCGAAACCAGTTAATTATTTGATAACAGTTAAGCAGATTGATACACTAAGGTTACTCTTTTGCACAAAATTCGCGCATTTTCCCCTTGCGCAGAGTCTACTAATTCCTAAATCTTTCCATCATCGCAGACAGGGAAACGGCCATAAAATTCCCAACATCCCCCCGTCGCTCAAGCTCTTTTTGAGCCATCTGCCGATGCTCATATTCAGCCAAGTTGGTTGCTGAAATAGTGGCCAATCCCCCAATAAAGAACGCCTCATCCAGTTCGTCTTCCATGAGCAACAGCCAATCTAGTAACAGCTCTGCCACTTTCATTTGGCGATTTTTTTCTACGGCCATCTCCATCGCTTGGGCATAAAATGTCAAAGCAGTGTCCGTATCACCACGAGCGCGTGCTATATTGCCCAACACATTGAGGGGATAAGGCCAACCAATCTGATCATCCAGTTCGGCATAGACTTCACATGCTGACTCGGCCATCGCTTGTGCTTCATCTAGTTGCCCTGCTGCACAAAGCGCATCAGCCAGCGTGCTTTGGGTATTGGCAATACTCTTGGCATCCCCTAATCCAGATCGCTTTGCCAAACAATCTTGCAAGAGTTCAATGGCCTCATCATATTCCCTTTGGGCACGCAATAAATTACCTTGCGCATATTGGCACATCAATTCACGACGTGTATCACCAAGTTCAGTAAAGATTTCATAGGCTTCACTGATGAGTTCTAACGCCCTTTTGTAATCACCCGTTGCTGTAAAAATATGAAAGCTATCGTAAAGACGGTTGGCATGACTATCTGGATCATTTGTTGGATCGCTGTCCACCAATAATTCATTTGCCATTGTTTGGGCACGGCCGTATTCACCTGCCTTAATCATCATTTGTAACGAGGTGCGTCGCCAAATCTCAATGAACTGTTTGTCTCCTCCCCGAACGAGCACCGGTTCTAGTTTCTCCATTCGCTCAATCGCTTCCTGAATGCGCCCCTGCACATAAATAAACCACGCCTGCCTCAACAAAATGTCTCCGTAGGCTTCTAACTCCTGCCCGTCCGCCTCTCGCCATGCCGTTAACGCATCAGCCGCTTCCGTGTAAAGTGATTCAGCCGCCGTGTACCAGTTACGCCAATCGTGGAATTTCCCCAAAGGGGTATTGAGTTTCAAAAGCGCCAATGCATACCGTTCCTCAATCGCCAAGCGCCATGCCTGCACCACGTTAGCATTGTCCAGCCGCCAAGCGTCTAATGCCTCGGTAGTTAAGTTACGTCCCAGCGCCTTAGCCCAATGAACAAACGTTTGAGCATAATGATCACAAAATTGGCGTGAAGCTTTGCTTCGCTTTTCGCCCTCTAGCTTTTCATCAGCAAATTCGCGGATCAATGGATGAAGCACATATCGATGATTGCCTTGCGCTTGGAGCAATGATTTTGAAGCAAGCGT
>JANQSK010000845.1 GCA_028284105.1 Anaerolineae bacterium | reverse complement strand
CGCCTTTAACCGTATCTGGATAGTGAAGAAGATAAGAAAGAGCTAAAGCACCCCCTTGGCTATAGCCAACGAAAAACGCATTGGTTGGGTCAGCGTGATAATGGGAAACGGCCGTTTTGATAAATGCATCGATCTGTGCCAAAGTTCGATCAACGACCTCTCTCTCAAATTGAAAATCTCCATCAACCACATCAATTGGAAACCAAGCATAGCCTCCAGAAGGATGTTTATAAAATCCTTGGAGAGACAAGTAAATATAAGGTCCAGGCAGTTCAACATTTACTAAGGTTTGCATTTGAGACTCATCAGCACCTAATCCATGAATACCAATTAAAATAGGTACATTTTTTTCCTCGGGAACATTGATTTCAAGGTAAGATAATTTTTCACCTTTTACTGAAAGTCTTTTCTCATTTGGAGAACGGCCGTTTACCCAATCACCAATTCTTTCTATCAACTTATTCATAGGAAACTCCAAACCCCAGCAAAAAATTTTTTGCTGGGGTTTTATAGCTATTAATTTGGAAAAAGCTTGCCATCCACCACAAGCTGAATGCGCTTATCATTTCCAGGCCAAAATGCGATTGTACCTTTGAGCCGAGGCGCTTCAGGAATGGGCTCTGGATAATACCAAGCTGCATCCTTATAGATTTCACCATTCACTTTTAAAGCATAATAAGCAGCGTCTCCCTTATATGGGCAGTGGGTTTTTGACTTTGTTGAAACCAAATAATCGAAATTTACATCTGATTCTGGGATATAGATTCGAGGGTTTAGCGTCGTTTCAAAAACCATTAACGGATTTGTCGTCTCAGCCACTTTTTGACCCTCAACAAACACTTCTACATGACGCGTGCTATCAATAAAATCGACACGATGATATGGATTTCGAGCGTGAAAAAACACTTCTTCTTGTTCCTCATACCAATGATCCATTTTATTCCAATCAAACGCGATGAAATCAGTTAAGTCAGGACGGTTTTCTTTAGGCAAATAGCTCCATGCTGCGTTTTCAACCGTCGCCCCATTGGCTTTAAGATGCCAAAACCGCTTCAATCCCCGATAACCACTTGACTCTTGATGCTCTGATGGGGTTAATAAATCTTCCCGCACATCTTCAAAGCGAAAATAGTAATCTTGTTCCCCTTGACTCTCAATCAAGATCATCGGATTTTTGCTTTCTGCTACTGTCACATCATGGCTGACAGCTCTTACCCATCGATGCGTCTCTTCAAATTTCCAAGGTTGCCTAGACATTGTTTTCCTCACAATTTGTCACTCAATGATTACCAATTCCAACACTATCAAAACCAGCAATCATTGAGTAATTTCTTAAACTTTTACTACAGTGCTATCATGCCGCCATCGATAGGAATGAGGCTGGCATTCAAATAAGATGCTTCATCGGAGAATAACCAAGCAACCGTATTGGCAATCTCTTCGGGCTGGCCGACTCGTTTAACGGCCGTTACCGAAGCAAACTGCTCTGCTGCTCCCGGCATCATCTCACTCACTCGTTCCATCATCGGTGTAGCAATAGGTCCAGGCATAATGCCGTTGATTCGAATATTGGCTTCTGCATATTCCAAGGCAAGAGATTTAGTTAAACCATTGACAGCATGCTTACTAGCTGAATAAGCGGCCAAGCCAGCCATTCCTTTACCACCTGCGACAGATGAAGTATTGATGATGACGCCACCACCATGCTCCATCATGTAAGCAATCTCATACTTCATCGCGTACCAAACACCGTTCACATTGACATTCATAAGGTGGCTAAACTGCTCGTTGCCCATTTGCACAATCGGTCCCATCGCCTCCATGCCTGCATTGTTAAAGGCGTAATCCAATCCACCATATGCTTTAACGGTCTGATTTATGAGCGCTTCTACTTGCTCAGGTGATGCCACATCTGCTTGAATGAATGTTGCTTCACCGCCCTGTTCACGTATTTGGGATTCTGCCATTCGTCCTGATTGTTCAGAACGCCCTGAAATGACAACGCTCGCACCTTCGCTAGCGAGTTTAACGGCCGTTGCCAAGCCGATACCTGTCGTTCCCCCTGTTATGAGGGCAACCTTATTTTGAAATCTGTTCACTTTATATTCCTTACTTATTTTTGATTGGGGCGACCGCCGCATGATTTCGGCGGTCAATTTATATGAATGTTATGCTGGCACCATCACCGCTTGAGAAAGATCTAATTGATTTGTCGTCGCTTTACGGCCGTTTTCAATAAAGTATTTCATGCCGACCATTAAGGCATCTAGCGCTTTACCAAATTGGGGTTGAATCATAAAGCGATCCATTAAATAACCAATTGGGCCTAACTTCATTTGGTATTCAAATGTCATGCGTGCCTTCGTACCACCATTAGCATCAAATAGTTCAATTTTTGCTGTTGGGTTTTTCCATGGAGGCGTTTTGGTACCTTCGGCGATGAGAATTTTCATCATTTTGTTGTCTTCCCATTGCAACACGCGTTCCTCAATAGTCGACCCACCGCCTAAATCACAATGACGAGCGGCATTTAAACCATGAGGGACATCATTGGTGGTGTATGATTTCACAACATTTGGGTTCCACTCTTGAATATTCCCAAAATCCAGCAATGCTTTTTCCCATACTTGTTCACGAGGGGCATTAATAAACGTTTCTCTGACTATTTTTGACATGATCGTCTCCTTACTTTTCCAATTTTTGTTAGCAGGCACACAAAGCTATTCAAACAACATTTGTAGTAGTAACTGATTCATGGGCAATGCACAGCAACTTTGTTCAAACGATGAGGGCCTGTTTTCAATTTATAAAATTGGAGAT
>JANQSK010000832.1 GCA_028284105.1 Anaerolineae bacterium | reverse complement strand
TTTCACCCAACTACTCGATGTTTTCCCCCACATACCTACTATCTTCTAAAGAGGTTGGAAAAAAACAGTTTGCTATCTATTAATGATCCCAATTTTTGTTTGTTAAATTTATCACAAGCACCTTTTTTCGTCAATTTAATCAACAGGAAATAGTCGATTTCAATCATGCCCAAAATATTTGCTTAGAGAATGCTTTGTTCTTGCTCATTTTTTATCGAAACAGGTACAATGACGCGCTGTATGAATAGAGGGTTTGAGAGAAAAAAACGGCCGTTTCCAGTACTACCTCTCCTCACCATCACGACCATTTTGTTACTCGGGTTTGGGCTTCGCATGTGGAATATCGATGCCTACAGCTTTTGGTCGGATGAGGGGTTAACACCGCTTCGCTCTGGATATTCGGTGCCTGACATTTTACGCAATGTCATCCTCATTCAGGGACACGTCACAAAAGACACCCACCCCGCTTTCTTTTATTTAGTGATTCACTTTACGCGACAACTTTTTGGGGATACAGATTTTGCCTTTCGCTATCCGTCCGTGCTGTTTAGCATGCTCTTGATGGCGCTTTTGTATCGATTCGGTCGCAAACTGGCTTCCCCACAGCTTGGGCTTATCATCGCTTTTCTGATGGCAATCAATCCGCTTCACGTTTGGTATGCCAATGAAGCTCGCATGTATGCCATCTATTCATTTTTAGCTGCAGCAGCAAGCTATATGCTGTGGCGTGCAATCTCTATCACAAATGATACCAAAAGGGAATCCATTTTGGATCTCTTTCGCCAACGCCAACTTCCCCGCTTTTATCGATATTTGATTGGATATGGTGTGCTGGCTGGCTTAGCGCTTTATACAAATTATACGGCCGTGTTTCTCATCGCGGCACAAGGGCTAATTTGGGCGTGGCTTTTCTGGAAGCGGGGCCATTTGCGTGACATTTTAGTTCCTGCCCTTTTGGTTATTGTCATTGCTTTACCCAATGTTGGTGACACCATTCCTCGATTGTTCAATGGAACTGAAGCCAACTTCTTTTTTGTGCCGCCCATCATTATGATTCAGGATGTGTTCCGGTTTTTCTCTTTGGGGCTTACCTTTAACTATGGACAAATAACCCTTGGCTTCTTCACAATTGTCGGGGCCACACTCACCCTAATTGGCACTATTGCAGCAAAAGATAATATGACGCGGATTTTTTTGCTGAGCTACCTTTTTGCAGTCGTCTTTGGATTAATGGCGGGTCAATTTATCAAGCCTATGTACCAAGGGGCCCGACATATTATGGTAGGCAGCCCCGCCTTTGTGATTGTCGCAGGGATGGGCCTTTATTGGATCTGGGGACAAACTAGAAGAAAGAATGCAGTTCCAGTCCCGCTTAAATTTTTGCTAGCTGGTGCATTAACGATTGCGGCGCTATTTGGCCCGCTTCATTCTTTAGTTAACTATTATTCAAACCCCACCTTTGCTAAAGATGATTTTCGGGGATTAATTCAGTTTGTAGAGCGTTCTGCGGGTCCAAATGATGCGATTGTGTACAACAATGCGGTGCTCCTGCCCCTCCATGAGCATTACCAAACCCGAAACGATACCCAATTAACAGCCTCGCCCACCTATCCTTTTCAAGCACAAGCTGTGTCAGCCAGTGAGTTAACGACGATTGCAAGTCAGGTCGATCATATTTGGTTTATTACGGACCCACCGACTGACAAACGAGATGCAGCAGGTGCTGCTAAAGTGTGGCTAGATGAAAATTTGGGCGCAAGCGAAATATTCCCTTTTCAAGCCAGAACAACGGCACTTAATGTCATCTTGTATCGAGCCTTGTCCCCTTATCAAGACACTTTGCCGGAAACGGCCGTTTCTCTCAATCAATCTTGGGCTGACAACGTCACCCTTTCAGGACTTGAACTATTTCCACCGGCTGAAGCAAGCAATCTGATGAATGTAGACCTCTATTGGCAAGGTCCCATCGATATAGCCAATATTGATCTATCCCTTCTGCGCTTTAGCATCCTCGGGCCAGATGGAAGCGAATGGGCTGTTATTAATCATTCACTCCTTTCAGAAGATTCTGATCTAAATACACAAACGAATCAACTCATTCGAACGTCATATCTTATCGAGCTCCCAGAAGGGTTGCCTCCAGCATCCTATCAACTCGTCGTTCAAGGTTTGGATGCCAATTCAAATCCTTTGCCAAATCATCAAACCTCAGCTAATTTGATTTTAAGTTCGTCTATCGTTGCTCAATTTGATCAACCGCTTCTTCAATATGAAAATGGCATTCAGCTCAATGAAGTAGAACTAGCGGACAATTTGGTCAAGCCCGGTCACAATCTGCCGCTCACTTTATTTTGGTCTTTACCGCAAGAGGTTACAGAACCTGATGAATTTGCTTATGAGCTCATTGTCATTGATGAAAACGGCGATCAATTGCGAAATGATGCGGGCATTTTAGGGCCTGATTGGCTCGCAAACTGGCCCATAAACACGGCCGTTCGTGAGAACAGCAGTATCTATATTCGACCCGAGTCAGAGCCAGGGGAGTATCGTCTGCAAATTCAATTACGTGAGGGGGAAACACTTCTAAATCGAGCTACCCGCATTCCATTTTCACGAAGCAACCAGCCTCAGACGATTGGAGAATTCACGATTGAGCCTTGGCCTTTGAATACGGAAATGCCTTCGTTTGAAACGGCCGTATCTGCCCAATTCGACCCGTTTATCACATTGCCTGGTTACGATTTAGAACAGACCGACTCTCAAATCGACCTAACGCTTTATTGGCAAACCGATCAACAGCCTGACAACAACTACCTACTGTTCATCCATATCGTTGATGAAGCAAGTGAAATTGTTCAACAAGTTGATCAAGTTCCCGTTACAGGCTTGCGACCAACAGGTGGTTGGCGGCCTGATGAAGTCTTGATTGACAACTATTCAATCCCACTCTCATCTGAGCTAACTGCAGGAACATATGAAATCCGACTTGGGTTCTTCCACCCAGAAAGCGCCACACGTCTCCCCGTTCTAGTTGATGACGTCCAACAACCAAACAATCAACTCGTTTTAACCACCATCACGATTCCATAATATTCACGACTCAACGTAAAAAAGCGACCGGTTAGGGATTCACAAGTTCTAGGTCTGGGTAGGATGCTACCATTGAGAACCACAGCGCCGATCGTGATGGCAACGGCTCAAGCTGCATACCTGCTAGCTCCCCCGAAACGGCCGTTCCATCCATACCCCAAATGCTGCTCGTTTGATCGTCTCTAAATTCAGTTCCTTTAAAGGTAAAGGTGAGCACCTCACCATCAATCGTGGCACTATACGCAGAGCCGCGACTATTTCTTACAAAAACGACAACGGCCGTTTCACCTACCACATCGTTTTGCACGCCATCCTTGATGGTATCAAGTGGATAAACCCGCACTATATCTTCAACTTCAATTCCTAAAACCGTATGTCCCGGCTCTAAACGGCCGTCAAGTGCGGCTTCGGAAACAGGAAAAGCAAAGCGGCCTGTTTGATTCAGACTTTCAGCATAACTGCTTGTGAATGGATCACGCTGATAGTTACGATCATATCCTGTGTCTTGGGACAGCACGAACGTATTGGGATGTTGTTCTAACCACAGTTCCCAAGTGGTTGTTTGAGAGGGAAGTGGCTCCATTCGTTCACCTGTCATCTCACCGACGATCGCTTCCCCACTGACCTGCACCCAATATGACCCCGTTTGATGATCGAGCATCACCATATCTGATTCATAGAGGGCACTCGTATTGCCAAAAAGCAGCACCTCACCATTTACTGTTGGGTCATAAACCACCCCACTTTGGCAAAGCGGACAATAAGTTGCCAGCACGGGACGGCCGTTAACAGTGTGTCGCACAATTTCATGATAGTTGAGAATCTTAACCGGATAGGCATACGCTTCTCCCCCATCCGCATATCCAATCACTAAATCCTGATTGCTGAGCCACTTATCTCCATCGCTCGCCGATTCAAAAACAGGATTATAAATAGGGGGGATGGCGTCACGAAGCCGCAAAATCAAATCATCGTCGGCGCGAGAAAGGGGGACTGCCCGATCAACAGTGCGAAATGTATCAAAATAGACTTCTTCAAGGGGTACGCTTGCGATGGTTGTATCTACATCTGGAATGGCTCGGGCATTGACTTCAATGGGTTCAACAACAGGAATAGTTGATGCATCTACCGCATCATTCTGTGAGGATGTGTCAACAAGGCCTTCTTGAACGGCCGTTTCTGCTGAGCCACAAGCGACTAATAAAAGGATAAAAAATGTAAAGAGGATGGATTTCAGGTTCATACCCACATTTTATGGGTAAAGTCCGCATAGAAGAAGAGGGTAGCTTACATTTAAGAAGGTGTAGGATCGAGCAAAACTAGAAGACCCACAGCCCCCATGTTGCTGAACAACAGCGGGGACAAAAAGGGTGCTCCACGTAAAAAACGTTCAACGACAAAAACTCGACTTGCCGTTAAATCCGCTTGGATATGAAAGTAGGCACCCATTACCCCGACAATTATGAGCAACACCATTGCAAAAACATAAACAAGAACATCTGAACGTGTTGGCGCATCAATAAACGCTAGTCCTGCTGATACGGCCGTTGCAAACAGGCCAATCACAACCGGAACCCACAAGCGGGGATTCCCCCACTCTGAACGGGAATGATCAAGCACACTGCTCACTAATGCCACAACAATCCCTAACGTCACTAAAAATAAATAGGCTTGTGTTTTGCTATAAGGCAATTTGATTTGGCGTCTGAACAGCTGTAGTTGGCCACTGTTAACAGGAGTTTCCTCCCAAGCCGCACTCAATCCCATAATTCCTACCCCAGCAAAGGCAAAAGGTGCCAAAATGGGTGGCGCCCAAATCAACAATTGAACGGTAACGATTTGCCCAACTGGGGCTGTCGGTTGAATGCCTCTTAGAATATGAAAG
>JANQSK010000829.1 GCA_028284105.1 Anaerolineae bacterium | reverse complement strand
CCGCGGCACCTAAGCCAATACCTTCGGCAATACTTGGGGTACCAGCCTCAAATTTATGGGGCAAATCAGCATAGGTTGATTTCTCCATTGAGACACGACGAATCATGTCACCACCACCCATAAAAGGAGGCATTGCATTAAGAAGCTCTTGCTTTCCGTAAAGAATCCCAATTCCAGTTGGACCACACATCTTATGACTTGAAAAAGCTAAAAAGTCACAGTTTAAGGCTTGCACATCAACTGGCATATGGGGCACAAGTTGGGCCGCATCAATCATTGTTAAAGCGCCAACTGCATGCGCAGCATCAATTAGCTGTTTAGTGGGATTTACAGTTCCAAATACGTTAGAAACGGCCGTAAATGAGAACATCTTTGTGTTTTCATTCAAAAGCTCATCCAAATTCGACAAATCAAGTGTGCCATCTTCTAAAAACGGCACATAACGAAGTGTTGCCCCTTTTTCCGCACAAATCATCTGCCAAGGGACAATATTGGCATGGTGTTCCATCTCAGTAATGAGCACTTCATCACCTGGGCCAAGATTCGCACGTCCCCAACTATAGGCGACTAAGTTGAATGCCTCAGTGGCATTACGAACATAAATAACCTCTGCAGAATCAGGAGCATTGATAAATTTTGCGATTCTATCCCTGGCCCCTTCATATGCATTGGTTGCGGCTTCGCTCAAGGCATGAATTCCCCGATGTACATTAGCATTGTACATCTCATAATATTGATTCATCGCCTCAATAACGGCCGTTGGTTTTTGACTAGATGCGGCACTGTCTAAATAAATTAAAGGCACACCAGGATGTGCTTCAACTTGAAGAATTGGAAAATCGTTTCTAACTTTATTCGTATCTAACATATGATTAATTGCGATTTACGATTTACGATTTACTTGCTTGCACATCGCAAATCGTAAATCGAAATTTTTATGCTTTGCTAGGATTCTCGATGGGAACACCTACCAAGTTACCCCATTCAGTCCATGAACCATCATAGTTTCGGACATTTGGATATCCAAGCAGGTAGGTTAGGACAAACCAAGAGTGAGAGCTGCGTTCACCAATTCGGCAATAAGCAATTACACTGTTGTCAGAACTCAAGCCTTTTTCACCCTCATAAATTGCTCGAAGCTCATCTGCATTTTTGAAGGTACCGTCTTCTGCAACAGCACGACTCCAAGGCACATTAGCAGCCCCTTTAATGTGACCGCCACGCAGAGCACCTTCCTGTGGAGAACCTGGCATGTGAAGTAGTTCACCGCTAAATTCTTGTGGGCTACGCACATCAACTAAGGGTTGATTTGCATTCACATGAGCTAAAACTTGGTCCCGAAATGCTCGAATTTTATAATCAGAGCGTGCTTGTGGTGCATATGTCGTTTCAGAAAATGATGGAGCTTCTTTAACAGTCGGACGACCTTCATCAATCCACTTCTTACGGCCACCGTCCATCACGCGACAATCTGCATGTCCAAACAACTTAAAAACCCAGAAGGCATATGTTGCCCACCAATTATTTTTATCACCGTAAAAGACTACTGTTGTGTCGTTGTTGATCCCATTTTTTGCCATGAGGGCAGCAAATTCAGATTCATCAAGGTAGTCCCGGCGAATTGCATCATTTAAATCGTTCACCCAATCGATATGGACAGCATTTTCAACATGTCCAGTTCGATAAAGCAACAGGTCTTCGTTTGATTCAACTAAACGAATTGAATCAGTTTTTGATAAATTTTCGGCAACCCATTCGGTGCTTACTAAAACTTCAGGATTTGAATATCCTTTGTCGCTCATTTTTTCTCCATTTTTGTCACCAGACATCACAAGTCTGGTCAATAGCTATTGGGAATATTTTTTTGAGAGACTTACGATGGCATTCATCGCAGTCAACAAAAAGGCAGTTGCCCCACCTAAATCTTGTTTTCGGCGAGGGCAACTGCCTAAAATACCAGCATCATCAGACCAGTGGAAATTACCCTCGCCTAATACATGTACAACAGTTCATTGATGCTGGGATAATGAACAACATAAAACTAACCGATTTTTTCAACAATCCGGTCAAAGATGCGATCGCGAATTCCTTCGAATGGAATACGACGCATAAGTGGATCAAAAAACCCTTGAACAGACATCTCAACGGCCGTTTTTCTTGGAATACCACGACTCATCAAGTAGAAAATCTCTTCTGGATCAAGCTGACCGATAGCTGATGCGTGAGTACAAGCAACATCATCCGCTTCAATTTCCAAACCAGGAATTGAATCAGCACGAGCCGTCTTATCAAGCATCAAGTTACGATTTGCTTGGAAACCATCAATTTTTTGAGCACCTGGCAATGCTTTAATCATCCCTTGCCATACGGTGCGCGAGTTTTCACGAAGCGCTCCTTTATAGAGCAAGTCGCTCACGGTGTCACCAGCATTGTGATTTTGTTGGGTGTCCAAATCGAGATGTTGACGGCCGTTTGTGAAGAAGATACCAGACATACGACCCCATGCACCAGGTTGATCAAGTTCTAGCGTTTGGAATGCTTTGGTTAAACGAGTCCCCATCATGCTGGTAACCCAGTCTAATTTACCGTCACGACCAACACGACCCACTTCATGGTTAAATTGGTACATGTTCGTGCCAAAATCTTGCAAACCCGCATAGATCAAGTTGGCATTGTCACCCACCAAAAGCTCAATCACACCATTATGAATTGCCGTGTCATCACCTGATGCCGAAGCATATTCATCCATGAAGACGCCTTCAGCACCTTCTTCTAACACAACCAAGGTGTGAGTGTATGTCTTGCCATTCACTGACCAAAGCACGGTGTGCATAGGTGCACTGGCTTTCACATTTTTAGGAATGTACAAAAATGTACCACCGCGCCAAAAGGCGCCATGCAAAGCAGCAAACTTACCGTCAGACACTTTCACGCCATCGGTCATGAAGTATTTCTTGATAAGTTCTGGATGCTCATTAACGGCCGTATGCATGTCACAGAAGATGACACCTTGGTCTGTTAATTCGCTGTTTACCTCAAATTGACGGGTAACACCATCAACTTGAAGCATATTGCCACCTGCTTCATCAGTGGTGAGCTGATTGCCCAAGAACTCAGGGAGTTGAGCATCTGAAGCCGCATCTCCATTAATGGAAGGGCTAACTTTATCTAATTTAAAGCGACGAAGGCTTGTACGTCGCCATGCTTCCTCAGCGGTTGAGGGCATTTCCAATGCTTCAAAGGTTTCGAACGCATTTAAGCGGAACTCTAACATCCACTCAGGTTCATTCAATGAAGCAGATAATTTCTTTACTGCATCTTGTGTAAACATAATTTAAAAGGCAAAAGATAGAGGTCCGAAGGATGAAAGCCAAAATTTCATCCTTCATATTTCATCCTTTTACTACCCGATCGACCCTTCCATTTGAAGTTGAATGAGTCGGTTCATTTCAATTGCATATTCCATTGGCAATTCGCGAACCAATGGTTCAATAAAACCATTCACAATCATTGAGGTTGCTGTTTCTTCATCAATGCCGCGAGACATGAGATAGAAAAGTTGTTCCTCACCGACCTTACTTACTGAGGCTTCATGACCGATGTTGACATCTTCTTCCTCAATTTCAATGTAAGGATATGTATCTGAACGACTTGATTCATCTAGGAGCAAAGCATCACAAACAACATTTGAATTACAGTGATTCGCCCCTTTGTTTACTTTCAGCAAACCACGATAAGATGAACGTCCGCCACCTTTACTGATTGATTTTGAAATAATTCGGCTGGTTGTGTTTGACGCTGCGTGAACCACTTTACCACCAGCATCTTGATGTTGGCCGGTCCCCGCAAAAGCAATTGAGAGAATTTCACCGTGAGCACCTTCGCCAGTCATATAAACGGCTGGGTATTTCATGGTTACTTTTGAGCCTAAATTACCGTCAACCCATTCCATTGTCGCATTTTCTTCTGCAACAGCGCGTTTGGTCACCAAGTTGTACACGTTATTTGACCAGTTTTGGATAGTTGTGTAACGGCAACGGCCACCTTTTTTCACGACGATTTCAACAACCGCTGAGTGCAATGAATCTTCTGAATAGATTGGTGCTGTACAGCCTTCAACATAGTGAACGAATGCACCTTCATCAATGATGATGAGTGTACGTTCAAACTGACCCACATTCTTTGCATTAATTCGGAAGTAAGCTTGGAGTGGCATTTCAACTTGAACCCCAGGAGGCACGTAGATGAAGCTACCACCTGACCAAACGGCCGTATTTAATGCAGCAAACTTGTTGTCGTTGTGAGGAATGATTGTGGCAAAATATTCTTTAACGAGTTCTGGATATTGGGCCAACCCATCATCCATACCCAAGAAAATAACGCCCTTATCTTCCAAATCTTTTTTGATGTTGTGATAAACAACTTCAGATTCATACTGAGCAGCCACACCTGAAAGGAATTTTTGTTCAGCTTCAGGAATACCTAATTTATTGAAGGTATCCTTAATATAGCCTGGGATATCTTCCCAAGTGTCACCTTGGCGATCAGCTGGTTTAATATAGTAGTAAATGTCGTCAAAATTGATACCACTGAGATCTGAACCCCAGTTTGGCATTGGGCGTTCGAGAAAGTGTTCGTATGATTTAAGACGAATGTCAAGCATCCATTCAGGCTCATTTTTCATTTGAGACATCGCGACGATCATCTCGCGTGTCAGCCCTTTTTCAGCTTTAAACACATAATCTTCAGCATCAGCAAAACCATACTTTTCAGCATAGTCTTGGTTAACTTCTGCAACGATTTCTTCTTCGGTTAATTCGCGTGAGAGTTCATCATTTGCGGACATATTATGCCTCCTCAGCAACCCCGTGCTTTTCACGGATCCAGTCGTATCCACGTTCTTCTAAGACCAATGCTAAATCTGCTCCACCGCTTTCAACAATACGGCCGTTTAACATAATATGAACGTGGTCAGGTTTAATGTAGTTCAAAATACGGTTGTAGTGGGTAATAACAAGAGCACCCATGTTGTGTTGTTCACGTAAACGATTGGCACCTTCCGAAACAATTCGCAACGCGTCAATATCTAAACCAGAGTCGGTTTCATCCATGATAGCGATTTTGGGTTCAACAACAGCCATTTGCAAGATTTCTACGCGTTTCTTTTCACCACCAGAAAAACCTTCATTTAAGTAACGACCCGCAAATTTGTGGTCGATACCAAGCATATCCATTTTTTCTTTGAGAAGTTTACGGAACTTTGGAATTGAAATCCCTTTGCTTTCTGGGTTTTCAGCCTGCATGCGCGAGCTGATGGTTTGACGGAGGAATTTGGCTAATGTAACACCTGGAACAGATGCTGGATATTGGAAGGCCAAGAAAAGACCTTCACGTGAACGCTCGTCAGCGTCAAGCTCAAGTAAATCTTCGCCACCGAAGATAACTTGCCCTGCAGTCGTTTCATATGAAGGATGGCCAGCTAATGTGTAGGCCAAGGTGCTTTTACCAGACCCATTAGGGCCCATTAAAGCGTGAGTTTCGCCA
>JANQSK010000815.1 GCA_028284105.1 Anaerolineae bacterium | reverse complement strand
TTCTAATTTGGAAACCCTGTTAGAAATAAGCTTCGGAACCTCGAGGAAACGAAGTTTTGTACCACCGTTTTATTCAAAGCAGGAACTTCGTTTCACTTATGTATGAGGAATTGCGATGGTGAAGGTCGAGCCTTGTGCTTTGCCGGGGCTAACGGCCGTTACTGTGCCTCCATGCATTTCAATAATGGCCCGCACAATAGCCAACCCTAAGCCAGATCCTCCTCTATCCCGTGTGCGAGACTTTTCAACACGATAGAAGCGATCAAACACATGGGCAATATCATCAGCACTCATCCCTTCACCGCTGTCGATAACACGAATTTGGGCATTGCCATCCTGTGCCTCAGCTTGAACGGTGATGGTGCCATTTTCAGGGGTATGGCGGAGGGCGTTGTCAAGTAGGTTCGATAAAGATTGTCGAACCCGCGCCCGGTCAGCGTGCACTACTGGTATTTTCCCTAATAGCTCCACGCGAATATCGATTGATTTGGCTTCAGAAAGGGGTTTGAAAAATTCGGCCGTTTCTTTGACCAAATTATGAATATCCACCTCAGCCATTGCCAAAGAAAGTTGGTGGGCTTCCGCTTGGGCTAAATCACGTAAATCTTCAATCAATCTACTCAAATGACGCGTTTGCTCATACAGCTTAGCCACTTCTTCTTTGTCTAGTGGATAGACATCATCCAATATTGCACGTAGGTTCCCTTGAATAACCGTAACCGGAGTCCTCAGCTCATGTGCCACATCGCTTAATAAATTTTGACGCTGAATTTCTCCGCGTTCGAGGTGTGTTGCCATATCGTTAAATGAATTTGCCAAATCTTGTATCTCTTCTGTGCCTTCAACATCAACCCTTTGGCTTAAATCTCTAGCACCAATAGCCCGTGCCGCTTTAGAGAGCTTGTCTAGTGGTGAAGTGAGTGTATTAGACAGCCAAAATGCCGCAATCGTGCCAATCAATGCCCCAATGCCAATAAACGTAATGAGCTGTCGCAAAATAATATCCAAGAATCGGTCAAACAAGATTTGGGCATCTTCAGGAGAGAGACGTTCAAATATTTCTCTAACAACCGGATCGGGATCAATATCTGCTGTATTTTGAAAGATGGTGCTTACAACGGTGCCCACAAAGATAGGGACCGCAACAGTCAAGATAATGACACTCACAAAAGAGATAATAAATCGGGTTCTAAGACGGTTCATGCTTCACTCAATCGATACCCAATGCCATAAACAGTTTGGATAATCGTTGGTTTTTTGGGATCGGGTTCAATTTTCCGGCGCAGGTTTTTAATGTGGCTATCAAGCGTTCGGTCCATCCCCACATATTCATATCCCAACCCTTTTTCTATCAGTTCGCTCCTTGTAAACACATATCCTGGATTTTCCATAATGGTTTTGAGCAAGTTAAATTCAGTTGGGGTTAAGTCAACTGGTTCCCCCTTGACACGCAGCTCACGCCGCCCCATATCAAGCTGCAGCTCCCCGACTAAAATCACCTCGTGTTGCTGTGGATTATTCGCCGATGAAAGCCGCTTTTTGACGCGTAGCTGAGCTCGAACGCGAGCCACGACTTCTGATGGGTTAAACGGTTTGGTCACATAATCGTCTGCACCGATTTCAAGACCGACAACTTTGTCCGTATCTTCAACGCGGGCGGTAATCATGATGATGGGAATCAGTTCTAGTTTTTCATCACCCCGTACGACACGCGTAATGTCGTATCCATCCATATCAGGCAGCATGAGATCAAGAAGAATCAGGTCGGGTCTTTCGCTGCGTATCGTTTGAACGGCCGTTATCCCATCATGTGCCGTTAAAACATCAAATCCGGCTTTTTCCAGATAACCCCGCAATAAGCGGGCAATCTCTTTATCATCATCAACTACCAAAATCTGCTGCTTCATCATGGTACGATTGTAGCTGAAAATTGTGGAGACTTTATGGAGTTTGTTAAATAAATTTGCTTCATTAAGTGATGAAAGGCTGATTTGGGAGATCGGAAGCTAAAAACTCGCCAATCTCCCAAATACTTTATTCATAACGTAATGCTTCAATTGGTCGCAAGCTTGAGGCACGCCATGCTGGATAGGCTCCAAACAAGAGGCCTACTCCTAGCGCAAAGCCAGAGGCTAATGCAACGGTTGATGTGGTAACAACGGCCGTTATATCCAACAAGTTTCCAACGACTAGAGACATTGAATACCCCAAAGCAATCCCTAACAGCCCACCGAGCAAGCTTAGCAAAATTGATTCCAACAAGAATTGGGCAATAATGTCTCGTCGTAGCGCTCCAATCGCTTTTCGGATGCCAATTTCCCGTGTCCGTTCAGTGACACTTACCAGCATAATATTCATGATGCCAATACCACCTACAAGCAGAGAAATACCCGCTATGGCCCCGAGAAAGGCTGTTAAGGTACCTGTCACCTGATCCAAGGTTGACAGCAAGTCTGCCTGGCTAATGATAAGAAAATCATCTTCACCAGCATAAGCGATGCCGTGTTGGTCTCGTAAAACCTCAGTCACTTGCTCAATAGCAGCATCCGTTTGTTCTTCACTTGCGGCTTGGGCATAAATGAGGTTAACAGCTTTAGCCCCGGTACGTGTCCGATAATTAAAGAGGCGAGATTGGGCAGTAGAGATTGGCAGATACACATTTTCATCTGCACTACCGGTGATGCTTTCACCTTCTTCCGTCAAAACACCGACGACTTCATAGCTTACCCCATTGATTTTGATGAAATTTCCCACAGGGAACTCATCACCAAACAGGTCATTGGCTAATGTCCAGCCTATCACTGCTACACGAGCGTTGGTATCAACATCATTCGTGGTTAACCGATCCCCGTAAGCAAATTCGTTAAGATTGTTAATATCGAAGTAGTTTGCGGTGACACCTAATACGGTCGCCCCTTCTTCAAGGCCACTGTAAACAACCTGTTGCTCACCTTGAACCGCAGCCGCCACCCCTGAAACATCTGGGGCATTGAGTGGGTCTGAAAGCGCCTCAACGTCGTCTAGGCTTAGGGAAATACGGCCGTTGCTCACTTCCGTATCTGTTGTAACTGTCAATAAGTTGGTGCCAATCGATTGGATGTCGCCAGTGATAGATTCATTCACGCCATCTCCAATCGACATTAAGCCAATAACAGCCCCTACACCGATAATCACACCCAACATGGTTAAAATGGACCGCATTTTGTTAGCGAGGATACTATCAACGGCCGTAATAAAGCTTTCAAAAATATTCATCATAAACCTCTTAAGTGAAACGAAGTTCCTGCTTTGAATAAAACGGCGGTATAAAACTTCGTTTCCTCGAGGTTCCGAAGCTTATTTCTAACAGGGTTTCCAAATTAGAAGCTTCGGAACACTTAAAGGATGAGGGATGAAGGATGAGGGATGAATTTTTCTGCCTTCAGCCTTCTGCCTTCTGCCTTCTTAATCAACAATCACCCCGTCCCGAATCCAGATGGTTCGTTCAGCTTGTTCAGCTACTTCTGGATCATGCGTAATAATCACTATCGTCATGCCCTCACCGTGCATCTCTTTGAAAATACCCATAATTTCTTCACCAGAGTGGGTGTCGAGTGCCCCAGTTGGCTCATCAGCAAGAATAATGCTGGGCTTTGGCGCTAAAGCTCGGGCAATAGCCACGCGCTGTTGCTGACCCCCAGATAGTTCATCTGGTTTGTGGCCGGTTCGATCCCCTAAACCAACGGCCGTTAATGCTTCAACGGCGCGGTCAGTGCGCTCTGAGCGAGAAAATCCAGCGTACATCAGTGGAAGAGAGACTTGTTTAACGGCCGTTGTTCGTGGCAGCAAATTAAACTGTTGGAAGACAAAACCAATTCGCTTATTGCGGACACGGGCTTGTTCATCATCCGTCATTTGACTGACATCAATATCATCAAGCGTGTATTGGCCCGATGTAGGCACATCCAAACAGCCAATCATGTTCATTAAAGTACTTTTACCAGAGCCAGATGGGCCCATAATGGCCACAAATTCACCTTCTTCAATCGTTAAGTCGACACCTTTCAAGGCATGAACAACCTGTGACCCCATTTGATACGTTTTTGTAATATTTGATAATTCGATCATCATAAGTTCCTTGTTTTGAGGAAGTGGAGCGAGAGCATGATTGAAAATTCTGTCTCATCTCTCTCGCTCTAATATCCAAATTTAGCTATCTCCAAACGGGCCGCCATCATCTGGTGGGCCACCTTCAAATGATTGAAGGGGAATGCTATTTTGGATAACCAGCTGGTCGCTTTCGTTAAGACCACTGGTAATTTCAGTAAATGCGCCATCTCTCAAACCGATGGTTACTTCAACCACATCTTGGGTCTCTCCATCAACAACGGTCACATAATATTTACCAGCTTGACGGTCTGGTGTGATGGCGCGATTTGGCACCAACAACACATCAGAACGAGTCGCAGTGGTTAAGTCCGCATTGGCAGTCATGCCCATCAAAATGGGTAACTCTGTCTCATCGAGTGCAAGGTAAACTTCATAGGTTACAAGCGAGTTGCCTGTATTAGCTACGTTTTTTGGAGCAATGGAGCTCACGTTGGCTGCAATTTCTTCATTTGGCCATGTTTCTAATGTCACAAAGGCTTCTTGCCCAACGCTAATTTGACCAATGTCCACTTCGTCTACCTCTAAAACTACTTCGAGGCTTTGAATATCAACGAGTTCAGCCAAGGTGCCGTTCGCCACTTCGCCAACGCTGACGTTTACGGCCGTTACGACACCATCAAAAGGAACAGTCAACATCGCATTGTCCAAATTAATCTTTGCTTGTTCCAAAGAAAGGCGAGCTTGTTCAACTTGAATTTGAGCCATCTCAATTTGGCTATCAGAAGCGCCATCTAACAAATTAGTTAAGCTCGCTTCAGCTTGTGCTAAGCTCAACTGGGCTGCTGCGATTTGTGAATCTGTGGCCCCAAGCATCACGATATCAACTTGTGCTTGTGCTGAATCTCGATTGGCCAATGCCACATTAACGCTTGCTTGGGCAGCCGCAATGCTATTGACATCCCCATTAAGGAGTTGGTCCAACGTATCTTGCGCTGAAGCCAAATTGGCATTGGCTTGTAAGGCTGCGGCACGAGCAGATTCTTCCATGTCGGCTAGCTGTTCATCACTTATAAAATCGGACTCGGTGACCAAAATGGTGCTGTGTTGCTCTGCCGCACGGGTTGCCTCTTGCTGAGCAAGTGACAGTTCAATTTCAGCAGCTCGAATCTCTTCAGGGTCAGCGGTTTCGACCAATGTATTGAGTCGAGCATAGGCAGCAGATAAATCAGCTTCAGCCGCCCGTAGATTCGCTTCTGCTGAAGCAATATCAGACTCATTTGGACCGTCCAGCAAATCATTGAGTGCGATTTGGGCACTAAAAACGGCCGTTTCCGCCGCCCGAACGTCTGCTTCTGATGCAGGGGTCGTTAAGGTGGCTAAGTTGGCTTCTTGAATGAGCACGGCTTGTTCAGCGTTAACCACATTTCGTTCTAATTCGGCCGTGTCAAGTTGAAGCAACAAATCACCCGCTTGAACGGTATCGCCGACATTAACAAAGATGTCTGCAACTGTGCCCGATGCCTGAATGGCTAAGTTCGCTTCATTTTGCGCAACCACTTCACCACTCGCCGTTGCATTTGCTGATAAGTCACCTCGGATTACGGTGACAATTTCACCCGTTTGAGGCGTTTGGGCTTGAGCAGGTGATTCGCTTCGGAAGAAGCTAAATCCTAATACACCCACAATCAAAACAACGCCCCCAATTAACCACCACATTCGATTATTATTTTTCTTATTCATTATCAATCTCACTTTCGTTTCAATTCACTCTGTGAAGGCGAAACTTAGCCACCAAACGGGCCTTGAATGTCGAGTCCATCAGCTTGAATGGCTTCAATCAAAATCTTGTCACCCACCGCCAAACCACTCGTAATTTCTGTAAATTCACCATCTCGAAGACCAATCGTCACATTGACTTCTTGCACCGAATCATCATCCAATTGGAGTTGGACAGAGTAGGTGCCTGCTTGACGATCGGGCGTGATGGCTGCATTTGGAATAAGCATCACATCTTCACGTTCTGCCGTGATCAAATTGGCATTTGCTGTCATTCCAATCAAGGTAGGCAGTTCCGTGTCTTGTAATTGGAGGTAAACGTCATAGGTAACGAGCGCGTTATTGTTTCGTTCTGAACGGGGTGAAATAAACGAGATTTCACTATCAATTTGAACGTCTGGCCAAGTCTCTAAGGTGACCGTTGCGGGTTGTCCCACTTGATAATCTCGTATGTCGATCTCATCGACCTCAAGCACGACTTCTAAACTATCGATATTGACGATTTCTACGACCACACCAGCAGCAATTTCACCTTGATTGGTATACACGGCCGTTATCATGCCATTAAAAGGAGCCGTAACCGTGGCCGATTCAAGTGCGCTTTGCGCATCTTCTAAACTCAAGCGGGCTTGTTCAACTTCTGATTGAGCTGAGTTCAACGCTTCAATGGTGGGTTCCTCTAGAAGATTGGCTAAAGTAGCTTCGGCCTGTGCTAATGAGGCTTCCGCGCTAGCGATATCCCCTTCCGATGCGCCATCTAACGTGTTCTGAAAATCAATTTGGCTGGCATCTAAACGAGCACTACGGCTTGAAACGGTGCTTGAAGCTGCATCCGTGTCTGGGCCAGCCAACAGGGCATCAAGCTGTGCTTTCGCATTGGCATACGCCTGTTCAGCATTCAATCTTGCTTGATGAGTTTCCTCCGTGGGATTGTCTTCATTTTGTTCGACCGCAAAATCCAGCTGAATTTCAGCATTGAGCAAGGCTGCTTGAGCCGCTTGAATTTGGGCATCACTAATTGAATCTTGCGCTGAACCAAGATCAGCATAAGAAGATGCTAAATTGGCCTCTGAAACACGCAAGTTTGCATTGGCAATGGCAATCTCTTCAGCTGATGGCCCATCTAACAAATCATCCAGTCGCGCTTGTGCATTGGCAACGGCCGCTTCTGCTGAGGCAATATCTACAGATTTCGCAGGCGTTTGTAAATCCGCTAGTCGGATTTCAGCAAGGTCGAGTGATAGTTCAGCTTGGGACACTGCCACTTCTAGAACGGCCGTATCTAATTGAACAAGGGCTTCACCGGCTTGGACTGAATCACCTGTTCGTACAAAAACGGCTTCAACTTTCCCAGGCGCATCAACCGACAATACCGCTTCTTCGCTGGGAAGCAGTTGACCAGTAGCGGTCGCACCAGCAGAAAGATCGCCAAGAAAGACCTCAACGATTTCACCCGAATTTTCGACCTGTGCGCTAGCAGAACGGCCGTTATTTTGGGTAAAGAAAAATAAAATTCCTAGAAAACCTACAACGCCAATTGTGACCCATAGGACGCGATTTCTGTTCATAAAACCTCCATTGATAATGAGTGGAGAACAAAAAATGTTTTAAATAAAACAGCTTCGTGAATGGTTTTGTTCTCTTAAAAGTAAATCGTGTAAATCATGTCGATTTTCGAATTTCTTGTTGTGATTTACTTAAAATGTCATTTACCAGAGCTTAGCTTTTTAGCTCTTTCAATACATTGGGCAGAAATCCCCTATCGATATGGACAAAAGGCCAATTGGGGTTTTCTGCTGGGTATCTTGCTTACGTATGGTTTGACTATAGAGTTGAAATCTGGAGGAAATGTGGAGGGAGGGTGTAAAGATTCTGCAATTTGAAGGGAGAAGCTTCGACAGGCTCAGCTTACAGCAGGCTGAGCCTATCGAGGCCGAACCCACAATAAGCCTGAGCCTATCGAAAAGTGTACAATTGTTTTTAAACTGGAACACCAACGACCGCTTTCTCTGCGTCACTCTGAGATTCTCTGCGTATCTCTGCGTTCCTTACATCCAAGAGGCAAAAATGGCAGACCTTAATCTCGATCATCTCAATCAATGGCTCGGCAAAGAACAAACGGCCGTTTCCTCCCTATCACCTGAAACCGCAAATTTGATGCAGGCCACTTTGAATCGCCCCCCAACTTTTAAAGCAGGGGACGTACTTCCCCCAGCATGGCATTGGCTGTACTTCCATGAACCGGTCAGCGGTACAAATTTAGGGGTTGAGGGACATGCCAAACTGGGTGGATTTATGCCCCCTGTTTCATATGGCGGTGATGCCCCACCCCGGCGCATGTGGGCTGGCGGCACGTTTGAATTTATACGGCCGTTACACCTTGGTGATGAAGTCAAGAAGGTGTCGCGAATTAAGGAGATTTTGCCAAAAAACGGCCGTTCTGGGAGGCTCTGTTTTGTGATTGTTGAGCATGATTTATACAGTGACGGCACACACTGTCTACACGAAGAGCAAACGATTGTGTACCGTGAGCCAACAACTGGCAAACCCAAACCCATTCAAGCCAAACCAGCCCCCATCGATGCAGATTTTTCCACAACTGTTACACCTGATCCCATTATGCTGTTCCGCTACTCAGCGTTGACCTTCAATGGCCATCGCATTCATTATGATGTTGATTTTTGCCGTGAGCATGAAGGATATCCCAACCTTGTCGTGCATGGGCCATTGATCGCGACCCTACTGCTTGATCAGTTTGTTCATAAAATTCCCGAAAAAACGTTAACCCGTGTCGAATATCGAGCGCAAAGTCCGTTATTTATACCAAACCCCTTTACAGTCAATATCAAGCAAGATGGAGAAGCTTGGGCTAGTAATCATGAAGGGGGGAAGGCGATGCATATGCAAGTCTTTTTGAAGTAAATAAGGATGATCATGATAGATAAAATCTATGATTTACTCGATGATGGGCAGTTCCAAAATGCGTTACAAGCTTGTAACGAACTGATCCAACAGGAACCAAATTTTTCAGAAGCCTTTAATTTGAAAGGGCTGATTTTAGAATCTTTAGAACGCCCTCAGGAAGCAATCTTAGCGTACCAAACTGCATTAGAGAAAGATCCTAAATATGATGATGCCCGACAAAATTTAGCTGAGCTTGAACAAGAACTTAATCCACCTCAAAAAGAAGTTAACTATGTTTATCTTCTCAATGTTGCAGGCATAAGTTTTATCTTTTTCACGCTGGTTTTTACTTTGATTAGCTGGATAAATAGTTCCTATTTAACTCAATTTATTCCATTTCAAGATACCCAATCTGGGCTTACTTTATTACGACCAAGATTTAACCCTTTTTTGAAAAGCATCATAACTTCCTTACTGTTTTTCCTCGGGATTGCATTGAGTAGTCGAATGGTAGCTCGTGAATTAGGGATTTCTCGTTTCCGCTCAATTTCCCTTATTCCTGCTATTGGATTTAGTATTTGCTTCTTCTTACTGAACATGCTTTTCCCTTTTGCCTTACTTCCCAATCAAATAGTCAGCATCAAACAAAATCTATTTTCACTGTTCAATCTCTCCCCAATCTTAATATTGGCATTGCCCGGAGCTGTATTTGGCGGGCTATTTGGATTTTGGGCTCATGAAAGCAGACAATATCGACTTCTTTCAGCAATAGGAGGGGCAGCATTTGGGATAGCTGGACTCTTTTCAAGCGACCTATACTTTTTTGCTGGAGATATTGTTAACAAGTATCGCTTTTTGCTATCGATTCAAAATCTCATTGGCTCATCAGCCAACAGTGTGATGTATGCATTGCTCTTTGGTCTGCTGGGAGGTGGATTAGGAGGTGCAATTTTCGGTGCAATTCAGGCAAAATTTGGAAGGATTGATATAACAGAATAAAAGAAACTTAGATTGTAAGATAAACCATAACAGTGTCCCTGTATCTTTGATCCAGAAAAGGTAACAATTGAAAAAGATATGAGAGGGTCTTTATGTTTCGCACGCAATCATGGAAGAGATCATCAGTAGTTAGCGTGGTTCTTGTAGCAATCTTTTTATCAGTCGGCTGGGCAATATCAGGGGTTTTGGGGACAACGGCCGTTTATTCAGCCAATAGCACACTTTATGCCGCACCCAATAATCAGGGCAATGGTAACTGCTCAAGTTGGGGCAACGCCTGCCGTTTATCAACGGCCCTGAATCAAGCCACCAGCGGGGATGAAAT
>JANQSK010000808.1 GCA_028284105.1 Anaerolineae bacterium | reverse complement strand
GTATCCGTCTTGAACCCACGCTTTCGAATCTTGGAAATAAAAGGTGTTTCCTTGCTCTGGAAAACCGGGCCAGCCCCAATCAGGGTTTAGTTCATGGATAGGCCAAACAGCTGCGGATAGCCACAACCCTTCATTGAGAGGGACAACTTCTTCATAAAAGCGACGAACCAGCTGATTGATCTGTTCACGCTGCCAATCTCCATAGGTTGGTGAAGAAAAACAAGTTGCGCCAAAAAGCGTCTCGCTGACTGGGTCACAAGAAGAGCCTTCACTACCATAACGAATGTGATCTAAATGGAGACCATCAATATCATACCGAGTCGCCAAATCACGCCCTACATTAATAAGGTGGTCGTTAAAAAAAGAAGAGGCTGGCGTGGCGCGATAATACGTTTGGCAAGCAACTTCATCATCACTATCCCATTGTAAGCTGATTGGCTTATCGTCCTGAAGACCATGGAATTGGGTTAATTGATGGTAGAGTGGGGTAGGTTGAACCGCATCGCTTGGAATGAAGTTACAGCTTGCCAAAGGATAGGTGTTGATATAGGCGTGCACTTGGATATTCTGAGCATGCGCTTTTTCAATCATGTAGGCGAGTGGGTCCCAATAAGGGTTTGGCGCTTGCCCCAACGTGCCTGTGAGACGAGATGCCCAAGGTTCTAATTCAGAATCATAGTAAGCGTCTGCTGTTCCTCTTACCTGAAAGAAGATCACATTAAATCCAGCAAAAGCAATATTGTTCACAATTTCATCGATACGCTGCGGAGACGGTGGGCTGTCTAAGGTTGTCCAATCAAATCGGTTTACCCAAATTCCTCGGAACTCCACATTGGGGAGTTCTTCTGGCTTTTGTATTAGTGGTAAATATTGAGAATGTGTCGGTTCCGCTTCTGTAATTTGAGGGGTTATTAACAGAAAAGGTGAAACTAGGAGTAAAAAGAGTAGCAAGGATAATCGCATGTTTGTTTATAGCTCCCCATTTTGAAATGGGTTTGATCTAGGTAAATGAGAAATCGTTCGATAAAGATTTGGGGCATTACTTCCTTTTTCACAAGGTTCGGAAAGCAGTTAAGCATTTTTATTTCAAAATCCTTCCTCCAAACGTTTATCCACTTGATCCTACTTGAGTCACTTCTGAAGATAAACGGCCGTCTCTCTCTTTTTACGCTTTCTTGATAAAGTTTTACCGATTCGTTTGCGCTATAATTTAGTAATGAAGAAAGAGGTAAAACAGTTTCAAACAAGTGACGGCCGTTCCATCTACACTTTCCAAACCAATGCCTTCCCTAATCTCATTAGCAACATCTACATCATTGATGATGGGGATCAACTGATTTTGATTGATACCGGGTCTGGTTTTCGAGATGCGAATAAAGAGCTAGTTGAAGGATTTACGGCCGTTGCTGAATTTAGCAGCAAAGCCATTTCCCTTGAGGCAATTGGTCAAATCATTATCACACACGGACATATTGATCACTTTGGTGGCCTGCCATTTGTTCGTGAGCATACTGATGCACCAGTTGGGATTCACATTCTTGATCGCCGTGTGATTACAACACATGAAGAAAGAGCTATTTTTGCGTCAAGTCGTTTAGATTCTTTCCTGGAAGGCGCTGGCATCACAGAACAGCATCGACAAGGGTTAATGGAAGTCTATAAATTTGGAAAGATGTACTACAAATCCCAAACCGTCGATTTTTTGCTTGAGGATGGGCAACCCACTGTTGGCGGCATCGAGGTCTATCATGTGCCAGGACACTGTCCCGGACAGGTCTGCTTGAAGATTGACGATATTATGTTAACTGCTGATCATATCTTGTCTCGCACAACACCCCATCAAGCACCCGAAAGCATTACCAATAATATGGGATTAGGACATTATCTCGATTCGCTCACAAAAATTAGCCGCGTGCCTGATATTCGCCTTGGATTGGGTGGGCATGAGGATCCAATGGAAGATATTTACGGCCGTATTCAAGCCATCCAAGCTTCCCACGAAAAACGACTTAACAAAATCCTTGATATCTGTTCAGAACCTAAATCCATCGCAGAAATTAGCAAAGGGTTATTTGGAAGCGTTGAGAGCTATCATGTGTTGCTGGCACTTGAAGAAACAGGGGCACATGTTGAATATCTCTATCAACGAGGCGAACTTCTTGCTGCTAATCTTGATGAAATCGAACAGAATAGTCACCCCGTTGTGAAATACCAACAATCGTAGCAACATACGGAATTGAATGAACGAAATCGCTGAAAAGCTCCTCACATGGTGGGATCACGATCACGCTGACCTGCCTTGGCGACGCACCAGAGACCCTTACAAAATATGGGTATCTGAGATCATGCTGCAGCAAACCCAAATTGCGACGGTCATTCCCTACTTTGAGCGTTGGATGAAACGTTTCCCTAACGTAGTTGCGCTGGCAGAAGCCCCTCTTGATGATGTTTTAAAGCATTGGGAAGGGTTAGG
>JANQSK010000803.1 GCA_028284105.1 Anaerolineae bacterium | reverse complement strand
TGCCGAACCCGCTGGCTTGCCTGAGACTAAAATTGAGCAGGATGATCCAAAAACAACCAATTGGCAACGATTGGTGCTTATTGGCCTATTTGCTATTCTGCTGATCGGGGCTGGCACTTGGTTTTTTATAGCCAATTCCCCCTTCTCAAATAATATTTCATATACCGTTGAGGAAATGGGCAATAAATGGTCTGTGATCCGAGACGTTTCATTTGTTCGACCCGAAATGGCAACCACTGCTGTTGGCTTATCCGTTTACCAAGTGGGTGGTTCTGAATCGAATGGCCCATCAGACCAGCTCATCATCATGGACACGGTTGAGAACATTGTGTCCCAAGGTACTGCAAAGCCAACGGCCGTTTCCAATGCAGCTTCTGCCGCTTTGTATGGAGAAATCTATGTCATTGGGGGTGAAGGGTCGTCAGGTTCACCATTAGGCATTGTCGAGGCATTTAGCCCTACGAATAACGCTTGGCGCCCAATCACATCACTCCCTACACCGTTACGCGGCGCTTTGGCGATTGCCAATCAAGATGCCCTTTTTGTTATTGGCGGCCACGATGGTGATACGGCCGTTGAGACCTTTTATCAGTTTGATTTGAATCAAGAAAGCTGGATTCAACTGCCCGATATGCCCATTGCCGTCGAAAATGCGGCTGGGGCGATTATTGGTCGCTCATTGATTGTGGTGGGTGGTGAAAATGAGTCCGGTACACTCGCCAGTTGCTCAAAGTTTGATCTTGACGGTACTGAAGGCTGGTCGACTTGCCAAGATTTACTCACACCTCGTACTGGTGCACAAGCTGTTGCCTTCTTCGGTCGTTTATATCTATTTGGTGGCCAATTGGCTCCTCTAGATGAGACGCATATTGCAGAAATATACAATACTGAATTGGATGCATGGGAACCTGTTGATACGCCCTCTGAGTTTGATCAATGGACAGATTGGTCAGGTCTAGGGGTCACTTTAGTGGGTGATAAAATTTATATTTCCGGTGGTGAGATTAATGGGACTGTTTCTAAAAACACCTACATCTTTGCCCCGTTCCCCAATCGCGTTTATTTGCCAACAACCCAAAACGATTAAATTCTACCCGTCTTCTTCAAAGGATTCCGAGTAAAACCAAGTAATAATCTTCTTTTCAGCCCACGGCTGAAGCGCCTGGATAAGTTGAATACCAACGGGTGTCCGAATGGCGTCTTGGAACGACTCTTCTGACTCAAAATAAAGTTCAAACATCAATAGAAAGCGTGATGCACCGCCGGGCTTATGACTGATTCGGCACACTTCACGTTTCACAAGATTCGGGAGCTGTTCAGCAATTGGCAGATGGGTTGATGAAAAGAACTCTTCTAATAAATTCTCGTCATCAACTTTGCGATAAAGGGTTGTAAATTTAAACATCGAGCAATTAAAGGGTGGCTTTTTTAGCCAATCCGAGCGTAGCGCCCGGCGTTGTAAAGTAGTGGTTGGCACTCTTCGACATAGTTGTAATGTTCAACTTGTCCCACAAAAAGCGTATGATCTCCAAGAACAACTTTTTCAACGACTTTGGTCACTAAATGAACATTCGCATCCTTTATCATAGGCATCCCTTCTAATTCGATAAAAGGATCTCCTAAATCATCTTGATGCTGACCTGCAAAGTGAGAAGAGATGTTTTCTTGATCTGCACTTAAGATGCTGACCCCAAAACGACCGCTTTTTTCTAAAAAGCCCATCATTCTTGCTTTATGCGTGACTGCCACAGCAACCAGAGGAGGATCAAGCGATATAGACATGAATGCATTGCATGTCATGCCGTGGGTGACTTCGTCTGCCTGGGTAGTCACAATGGTGATTCCAGTGGCAAATCGTCCAAGTGCATTTCTATAATCGCGGAAATTTTCTTGATTTGGGGTTTTCATTTCTTAAACATCCTTCCTTCTCGCATTTTGTATAACGATAGAGGAAAATGTGAGGAGCGGCAACAAATTGCCCATGATTGTGAAAACCAAAAAATATCTTGAAATAGAGACAATTTATGATTAAAGAAACACTCACTCATTGGCAAATGCCTGGACTGGCAACCGCTCATTCTCATGCTTTTCAACGTGCTTTACGCGGTTTAACGCAGCGTCGTGATACCCAAGCAGGGTCATTTTGGTCATGGCGTGGCCTGATGTATCAGCTTGCTGAACGAGTTGATCCTGATCAGATGTTTCAAATTGCCCGATTTGCCTATGCCGAATTAGCGATGTCTGGTGTCACGGCAGTTGGTGAATTTCACTATGTTCATCATGATAAAGATGGTCAACCTTATGCCAATCGAACGGAGCTGTCAGAGGCCGTGATTCGAGCCGCAAAAGAGGTGGGTATCCGCGTTTGCCTCATTCGCACAGCTTACAT
>JANQSK010000801.1 GCA_028284105.1 Anaerolineae bacterium | reverse complement strand
TCTATCATTGCCCTCATGATTAATCCACCAGATGCTGGAATCCAAGGTCTCATTCAAGGGATCACATGGCCCGTAGTCGGGTTGGGCTTAGCCGTTGTTGGGATTGAAATTGGGTTTTTGTTGGCGTATCGAGCAGGATGGTCAGTCAGTATTGCTGGCTTAGTGGTGAATGCCTCTGCTGCAGTGTTTTTAGTGCCTATTGGCCTACTGTTTTTCAAAGAGCGATTAACGGCCGTTAATTTTGCAGGGCTTATTGTTTGTATCATTGGTCTTGCCATGATCAATTGGACCTCGTCAAATTAAAAATTAGGTGTGAGAAATCCACTCTTTTTAGGAAGCAGGATAAAATTTAGTTGTGGACACATTAAACGTAAAATGGTTAGGGCGAGTTGCCTATGATGATGGGTTGGGGCTTCAAAAAACGGCCGTTCAGCAGCGGAATGAAAATCCGAATCTACCAGACCAACTTTATTTGTTAGAGCATCCCCACACCTACACATTGGGTGTGCGTGGCAATCGCGACAATCTGCTTGTTCAAGAACAGCAACTAGCCCGACTCGGTGTCTCGATCCATCATGTGCGCCGAGGTGGAGATATTACTTATCACGGACCAGGCCAGCTGGTAGGCTACCCGATTTTTAATGTTAAACGTGCCAATTTGAGATTGGGCAATCGACCATTAAGCGTTCGAGCATACATCGAGACCATCGAATCTGCTCTCATTTTGGCATTAACTGGGTTCGGTATTGAATCATGGCAGGAAGAAAAATACCCTGGTGTGTGGGTAGAAAAAAACGGGTCTCAAGCCAAAATCGCGGCGATTGGTGTCCATATTAATCATTCACGTATTAGTAGCCATGGGTTTGCACTCAATGTGAACCCTGATATGACATTTTTTGATAAAATTATTCCCTGCGGTATTCAAGAATTTCAGGTGACCAGTATGGCTGAGGTCTTAAAACGGCCGTTGACGATAGAAGAGGTTCTCTCACAGGTGGAAAAAGCCTTTTTGACATCATTTGAAATCCAAAGCGCAGAAAACATGTTGATTTAGCAATGGTTTAATTGCTTTTTGAGGAACAGAAATGACCTTAATCGATCCAAACTCTATTGAAGTAAATAACGAACAACCGAAGCGACTCAAATCACGTCGTAAACATCCAGAATGGTTACGAGTTCGTCCACCAAGCGGTGAAAACTATGAGATGCTCAAAGATTTGATGCGCTCAAAATCACTACACACCGTATGCGAGGAAGCTAAGTGTCCAAACATTAGCGAATGTTGGGGGGCTGGAACGGCCACATTTTTGATTATGGGTGATATTTGTACTCGCAGCTGTGGGTTTTGTGATATCAAAACGGGACGGCCGTTACCCTTAGATTGGCTCGAGCCCAAGCGTCTTGCTGAAGCGGTCAAACGCATGAATCTAAATCATGTGGTCATTACGTCAGTGAACCGAGATGAGCGTAAAGACGGTGGTGCGCCTATCTTTGCTATGTGTATTGACGAAGTGCGTAAACAACAGCCAGGCTGCTCGATTGAGGTTTTGATTCCTGATTTTAAAGGGAGTGAAGAAGCTCTTAAAATTGTGATGGATGCTCGCCCAGAAATTTTAAATCACAATGTTGAAACAGTTCCTCGTTTATTTAAAAAAGTGCAACCGCAAGATAATTACGATTGGGCAATGGTGACACTTGCCAATGCAAAAAAGATGGATGCAGATGTGTTAACGAAAAGCGGCATCATGTTGGGGCTAGGCGAAACTTGGGATGAACTCCTTGCCGTCATGCAAGATTTAGCGGATCGCAAGGTCGATATTTTAACCTTAGGTCAATACCTGCAGCCCAATAGCCAAAAGCATTTGCCCGTTGAACGCTTTTATCCACCGGAAGAGTTTGTTGAGCTCAAGAAAATTGGTTTGGATATGGGCTTCCGTTGGGTTGAAAGCGG
>JANQSK010000797.1 GCA_028284105.1 Anaerolineae bacterium | reverse complement strand
TTATCCTATTCCGCAATGAGGGGCGCACCGACTTCTCACTTATTGCAGATGACAGCATTGCTATTAATGCTGAGCAAATTGATGCCTCCCTTGACGGGGAATTGGTGGCGGCGCGGGGGAGTTTAACGGCCGCTTCCCAACTAGGTGATCCCAGCTACCTCCTGCCGGGTGATTATCTGCGTTTGACGCGCCAAGTGGAAATGTACGCCTGGGTTGAAGAAAGCGAAACGCTTGATGATGAAACAACCACCTATCGGTACGTGCAGGCGTGGACCGAACGCCCCGCTGACTCCAGCACCTTTGAAGAAGCGGCGACCTATTTCAATCCATCATTGACCATTGCCGAAGAGCGATTTGCCCTCAATGAAGGTGAGATTGGTTCGTTCCAAGTTGATTTGAACAATATGCGCTTGCCCGCCTCACGTGATTTGCAACTTCATGAAGAGATGTTGGCAAACGCCAATCATACAGTGGTGGGCAATCATATTTATGTGGGCAACAGCGCCCCCGATTTGCCCCAAATTGGGGATGTGCGTCTGTCCTATGAGGTGATTCCGGCAGGCTTAAGCGTGACGGTGTTTGGAGAGCAACAGGGCAGTCGCTTGGTGCCGTATCTGCAAAACAACGACACGTCGCTGTATCGAGCGTATGAAGGGTCGCGGGAGGCAGGCATTGCCGCGATGCGCTCTGCGTACCGAACGACCGGTTGGATGAACCGTCTGTTTGGGTTTGGGCTGATGTGGTTGGGGCTAACCTTGCTTTTTGGACCCATTACTGCGCTGCTGAGCTTTGTGCCCATGCTAGAGAAGTTGAGCACAACGATGATGCGTTTGGTGACATTTGGACTGGCGTTTGTGATGTCCCTAATCATTATCACCATCTCGATGATTGTGCACAGCGTGGTCGCACTCATTGTGATTGCGATGCTCATCGGCGGGGCTATTTTCCTGAGCCAGCGGGAAAAACGACCTCAATTTGCAAATTGATCAACCCGTTTCTAACTGTGGAGGGCTGGACACCAACGGCGTTTGGCCTTCTACATTGCCAGGCCCACCTTCTTTGGTGGGCTTTTTTGTTTTTGAGATAGGAGTAGGTAAGGACGAGGCGTGTAGTGAGAAAACGGCCGTTATCAGCCAAAAATTTGTTCGCAAATGAATTATTATGTAAATTAGGGATCCCAAAAACTGTCTTTTGATTAAGGAAAGGCCATGCCGCAAAGCGGCACTAACAAATGGATGTAAATGGACAGGATGAGATGTTTTTTTCATCCTTCATCCTTCGCCCTTCATCCTTATAGGAGATTATGATGGTCAACACAGTATCTCTTGCTCAATATTATGAGGAAACCAGAATCCCATTGCGCCTCTCTTGTCTGTCACCTTCTGGCTGGCCTGTGGTGTTATCACTTTGGTATTTATTTGAGAATGACACCTTGTACTGCGCCACACCTCAAAATGCGAAAGTGGTTGACTTTCTACTTGCCGAGCCACGATGCTCTTTCGAAGTGGCCTCTGATGCCCCACCATATTGTGGTGTACGTGGGCGGGCTATGGCAACCATTAATGAACGAAGAGGCGTAGAGATTCTGGAACGATTGCTTGTGAGATACGTGGGCGATTTGAATGCCCCCCTTGCAAAAAATCTGTTAAACAGAAATGTTGTCGAGGTGGCCATTCAGCTTGTTCCACAAACTGTTTATACGTGGAACTTCTCGAAACGAATGGCGCATTCACCTGATACCCAAAAGAATAAGTGCTGCCCTGAATAAATTTAAAAATTGATAAATTATAAAAATTAGCGTTTCTTATTCGGCAGGCTTTTGTGTCTTGGAAAGAGTATTACTTTTTGGGAGATGGTTTAATGTGGCCTAAAAATAATAAAAATTGTTTTCTATTGCAATGAGTCATTTTATAATCGTACCTGTTGATATTCAGCAGTTGAAAAGTATCGTTCAGATTGAAGAAGGAGTTAGATTTGATGAGTGACTTAGAATTCAAAGTTGATGACGAAATCGAATCAATTAAACGTGTATTTCAAGATAGTGTTGACGCTTGGAATCTTGGAAATATGGATGACCATCTCAATAGCTATG
>JANQSK010000789.1 GCA_028284105.1 Anaerolineae bacterium | reverse complement strand
CATTAAGTAGTGAAAGAATTCGCCCCTTAGGATTGTCGCCAGCCAGTAACGGCCGTTCAACCTCTTTATCATCTGACAACACGCGAGATAGGATTGTTTCAGGGGATGCAGTGAGGCAAAAAATACGGCCGTTTCGACCCAGAGCCTTCACATTTTGCGGGTCAAGCATCATTCGCCCGCCGCTGCCAATGACTAATTCTGAATGAGCCGCTAAATCATCGGCAACGTCATGCTCCATCTCACGAAAAGCAGATTCCCCTAATTCGGCAAAAATATTAGGGATGGTTCGGCCGCTGCGTTCTTCAATGAGCACATCCGTATCAACAAACTGATACCCTAATCGCTCAGCAACTAGTGCCCCCACTGTCGACTTCCCTGTCCCCATAAATCCCGTCAAGATGATATTCATTGTTAGCTATGCGCAATGAGCTGTTGGCTTCGAGCTGCTCCTTCTACTACTCTATGATCGACAATCAACAAGGGTTATTCACCGGTAAAGTTGGGTTTCCGTTTTTCCATGAAGGCTTGAATGCCTTCTGCAGCATCTTTTGTCGTGGCAACTTTGGTCAATTCTTGGCTTAAATAATCAAGCGCCTCTTCTAAAGGCATATTTTGCATGCCATAGTAAGAGGCTTTTCCTAATTTCATGCCAATTGGACTTTTTTCACTCAGCTTATGCGCAAGTTGTGCCACAGTCTCATCAAGCTGGTCATTAGGCACAAGCTCCGTTAAGAAGCCCATCTGTATCGCTTTCTCTGCTCCAAAGCGATCGCCTAACAAAATCATTGGCAGGGCTTGTTTAGGAAGCATATTGCGATAAATGAGCGCACTAATCATACTGGGCCAAAGCCCGACGTTGACTTCAGGGGTGCCAAACTGGGCGGTATCACTTGCAATCACCATATCCGTTGCGAGCATCACCCCCATTCCCCCAGCTAAACAGTATCCACGCACTTTGGCAATGGTTGGTTTTGAAAATTGGGTGATTTTCTTTAAAAGCGCTGCATATCGTTCGGTGCCTTGTCCACCAACGCCCCCGCCGAGATCGGCCCCAGCACAAAATGCTTTTTCGCCAGTTCCTGTAATAACGACCACACGAGCATTTGAATCGGTTTCAGTACTATCCAGCGCCTCATGAAATAGGTTGATAACATCTGCGCTCAAGGCGTTGCGGCGCTCTGGCCGATTGATGGTAATGGTTGCTACGTTTCCGCTTACTTCATAAATTAATTCGCTCATAAGCGGATGTATAGTTGAACTTATTCCAAAAGTCAAAATCCATGCCTTCTATTGGCGATCCTGATTGTTTTTCTTGAGTCTTTTCACTCGACTTTTGGCTCGGTCAAACAGGGTTCGAAAAGCCCATCCTTCTCCAGACCCTGTGGCAAAGTGCATTCCTTTTTCATAGGTGGCTAATGCGTTTTCATACTGTGCCATGGCTTGATTTAGGTCTGACTCGGCCAATGATTCACCGTATAGCTGATAGGCGTACCCCAGCACTTCAAAATGCAGCACACCTACGTTACGGCGATGGTTTCGCTCAACCTGTTCCATTAAGGTAACCACACGGCCGTATTCTCCCCAGGCAATATAGTTTGTAGTCTTATCGACAATGTCCGCATCGTTTTGATAAAACCGAGTGACAAACTCTAAAATTTGTTTTTCTAACTTCTCTTTCATCTTCGACATGGAGATCGTGTTATTCCTTTTGGATTACCCAACTTCCCTGTACACTCACTCAATTATCCCTAAAAAGCCAAGGAACAGTATGACATCTGCAAAAGCCCAATCCGATTCCGCATCTCAAAATCCATTGCTCGTCGCCCCCATTCCGCTCATGATTCGCAAAATTGGCGTACCGGTGTCGATTGGGGCCACGTTTAACACCCTGTTTAATGTTGTGGATACGATTTATGGAGGACTGATTTCTGACCAAGCCCTAGCCGCTCTCTCCATCTCATTCCCAATTTATTTTATCATCGTCGCCTTGGGATTTGGCTTTTCCCAGGGAAATACGGCGCTCATTGGTAACGCGCTTGGACGTGGTAATCGCGAACAAGCAGAGCAGTATGCGGTACAAGGCATCACCTTTGGCATCATCATTTCAATCCTCACCACGGTTCTAGTCCTGCCTATTTTGCCAAATTTGGTCGCCTTCATGGGCGCAACCGACCCAGAGTATCAGCAGATGGCGTTGGACTATATCAACGTTATTTTTTATGGCGCTATCTTTTTTATCACCGTCCAAATGTTGACCTCCATCTTGAATGCCGTAGGAAACACAATTCCGGGACGTAATTTTCTCGTGGCTGGCTTCTTCCTCAATTTAATCCTAGACCCTTGGTTTATTTTTGGTGGGTTTGGCCTTCCTGCACTCGGCATCGGTGGAATTGGTTTAGCTACCATTTCAATTCAAGCGTTGGGCTGTATTTATATTGGCTATATTGTGTCCAAGACGGATTTGATAACGGCCGTTACGCTCAAAAAATATCTCATGCCGCGGCCAAAAATCGTTTGGGGCATTATTCAGCAAGGGTTCCCTAACACGCTTGATTTAATGGGCGTGTCCTTGGGCTTCTTTGTGCTGACCTTCTTTGTCTCCAAATTTGGTCCTGATGCCGTTGCTGCCTTGGGTGCAGCTTCCCGCTTAGAGCAAGTGGCACTCCTGCCGCTATTAGGACTCAATGTGGCAGTCATTGCACTTGTCGCACAGAATAATGGGGCAGCCCAGTTTGATCGGGTTCAAGAAGCATTCCGAAAAAGCATCTTCTATGGTTCACTCATTATGTTTTCGACCATGGTGCTCGTCTCTATTTTTGCCCGTCCATTGATGCAGCTATTTACAGATAATCCTGACATTGTGGATATTGGGGTGCAATACGTATGGATTCGGAACCTTGGCCTCGTCCCTAGCGCGATCTTTTTTATGTCCTCATCTGCTTTAAGGGGGATTGAACGGCCGATATTGCCGCTCATTTACAATATGTTCCGCTTTGTGGGCTTGCCGTGGCTGTTTATTTATATCTTTGTTCAGCAGATGGGGATGGGGCTAACAGCCATCTGGGTCACGTCAACTGCCGCGTTCTTTATTGTGGCTGTCGCAGGATATTGGACAGCCCATAGATTGTTGCCTAAAGCATAAATGAGCAATCATCAATTCTTCCAGCGAATCGGAAGTTTTTTAACACCACGCTGAAAATTAGACTGTAGAAAAACAATATCACCATCCTGCTCAATGACACTTGTTCGAGATAGCAACTGCTCAAAGATGGCCTGCATTTGAGTTCGGGCAAGATGTGCCCCGATGCAAAAGTGGGGACCATATCCAAAAGAGAGATGGGGATTAGGAGAACGGTGAATATCAAATTGATCTGGGTTTTCAAACACGGCCGTATCTCGATTCCCTGCACTAAATGACACGACCACTTTGTCACCCGCCTTGATTGTTTGTCCTGCGATTTCTGTGTCAGTTGTGGCGGTGCGACGAAAGGTCATAACGGGGGTCCACCAGCGCAGCATTTCATCAACGGCCGTTTCTAGCAATCCTAAATCAGTACGCAACAGTGCCATGCTTTCTGGATGCTCCAAGAGGGCAATCATCCCCCCTGGAATACCGTTTCGCAGCGTCTCATTTCCCGCTACTGCAAACAGCCAAAACAGATTTTCAAACTCATCAATCGAGACAATCCCATCTTCATCATCGATCTGTGACATCAACAGGGACATAATGTCATCCTGCGGGTTTTGGCGTTTCTCTTCACCCAGCAAATGGGCATAGGTGTACAAGTCCAACATCCCTGCCCGACTTCGCGGATCAGGCATCACGCCATTTTCATCAGGTTGAGGTCGATATTTAAGGGCTTCGCGAGCAATATCGCTTCCCTTTGCAGGATCAAAACGATCTGACACGGCATAATCAGGATCAAGAAAACCAATCACACGATTGGCCCAATCAAAAAGCAACATTCGATCTTGCGTTGGCATGCCCAGCACATCAGCCAAAGTCAGCAAAGGCAAATCTGAAGCGATTGCTTTGACAAAATCACAATTCCCCTGAGGGACATCGCCAATCGCGCTTTCTACTATGTTTTTCGCATTGTGGCGGATATTGGCTTCTAGTTGGGCAATGGCCTTTGGGGTAAATGTTTTATGCAGCAGTCGACGTAAGCGCGAATGCTCAGGCGGATCCATGTTCAGCATCATGCGTCGCACATAGTCTAAATCTTCAATCGTGCTAGGGTCTCGGGTTTGGGTACCGCCAAGCCACGATGAAAAAAGCTCAGGATGACGCATCACGTGCTGAATATCTGCGTGCCTCAACACAAACCAAAATCCAGGACCACCCGCGTATGCTCCCAGTGCAGGTTCTTCAATCCATACAATGCCTTGGTCTCGCTGAAGTGCTTGAAGCAACCCATAGGGTACGCCAGTGGTGTAGGTTTGCGGATCGTAGAGGATTTGTTGTTCTTTCATATCATTTTGGTCGTGGTGCAATGTGTTGAATACCGATAAAAAGGGGTGAGGTTTGGTGAGGAATAGACGTAGAACATACTGCGTAAAACGTACTGCGTAGCGCATTTGATTTTTACGAAATATGCATTACGCACTTGGCAATAAACATATTTAATCAAAGACTCACCTCAATTATTCTATGTCTCAAGCGTATTCTAAAACTCTCATTGGTCAAATCTTAGGCTGGCATCCTGATGATTTTGTGTTTGAAAAACGGCCGTCTATTGACCTGCAAAGCAATGATTTATATGACCTTCAATCAGATACCCATCACTTCATTTTGAAAGCTTTTCTCAAAGAGGCTGAGCTTGAGGAAGCTCCAAGGCGAGAATTTGATGCTTTGAAATTATTAGAACCTACAAATCTTGCCCCAAAGCCGATTTTTTTTGATGCAACTGTTGGCCCTTTTGTCATTTATGAGTTCTTAGAAGGGGAGATGTGGGATCGAAAACGGCCGTCTTCATTACAGCTAGCCGAACTCGCAGAAGCCTGGCTCACAATTAATTCGCTGACAGTTGAAAAGAAATGGCTAGCGCGTGGTTCACAATACCCTGTTCGGTTTGATTGGGTTGAGGCGCATTTTAAAACGTATGGAGCATGGGCAAAAACGGCCGTTTTGCCTGACAAACACCTCAACAAAAAGCTAACTGCTGCACTCACCGCGATAAAACCCATCTTCGAAAAGATCGACGCAGCTACACCAAAGCGCCTTTTTTCTCGGTCAGATCCCCGTTTTGCCAACTTTATTCAGCGACCAAACGGCCGTTTAGGCATGGTGGACTGGGAGGATAGTGGTTGGCACGATCCGGCATATGAGGTGGCTGACT
>JANQSK010000787.1 GCA_028284105.1 Anaerolineae bacterium | reverse complement strand
AAATTCATTGTAGACAACACTTTTTTGAGCCCTTACCTGCTGCGACCTGCTGAGCTGGGCGCAGATTTAGTCGTTCACTCAGCCACCAAGTATATTTCTGGTCACGGTGATACGGTGGCTGGTGTGCTTGCTGGCTCCGCAGAGGACATGCTCAAAGCAAAGCTCAAATTAGATTCTTTTGGGCAGTGTCCTAGCCCCTTTAACTCCTGGTTGCTGTTGCGTGGCGTGCGGACGTTGCCATTGCGGATGCGTCAACATTCGGCAAATGCTTTGGCCTTAGCGCAATATTTAGAGGGTCATGACCAAGTGGAATGGGTTCGGTACCCAGGTGGTTCAACACATCCCCAACAGGCGTTGGCCCAATCACTACTTTCTGATGGGTTTGGCGGCATGATGGCGTTTAAAATTAAAGGGGATGCCACAGAAATGAATCGGTTCTGTAATGCGGTCAAGATGTGTGATATCGGCGTGAGTCTTGGGGATTTATATACGCTGGTTTATCCAAAACCTAAGAACGGTAATCTTATCCGCGTCTCTACAGGCTGTGAAGATATCGAAGATATTATTGCAGATTTTGATCAAGCGTTGAGACAGATTTAACTATCACACTAAACGACATTCAATTATTTGGATTGAATAAGGTCAAAATATGAATTTTCAGCCTAAAACAATTCGAACATTTATAGGTGCAAAAAATTACTCCGAATCAAGAGAATTTTATCGCGCTTTGGGATTTGAAGAAGTCATTCTTGATGAAAAGATGTGCCTATTTAAAGTGACTGATGATTTAGGCTTTTATCTTCAAGATTATTGGGTGAAAAAGTGGGTTCATAACTCAATGATTTTCTTGGAAGTCGATGATATTGAAAAGTGTGCCGAAGATCTCCTCAGTAAAGGGTTGCACCATAAATATAAATATGTGCGGTTCACAGAGATCAAATCATTTCCTTGGGGGAGAGAGTTGTTTATGCACGATCCTTCTGGTGTGCTATGGCATTTCTGTGAATTCAACAGATAATTATTTGAGTAAAGCATTAGCTAATTCTTCCAGCGAATTCAAATCATCTAAGCTATTGTGTTGTAGCATGAACCGCGTCACGCCCGCATTTACAAACTCCCCAATTTGATCAGTGATTTGACCCGCACTTCCACCTACAAAGCCTGCTTCATGCCACCCCGCTAAATCGGCTGGCAAAGAGGGGAACATCTGTCGATGGGAGTTGATTCGGGTCTGAACGGCCGTATCATCCTTCCCAATCACAAACGGCGTCATCAGAGAACGACGAATCTCTTTAGGGTCGCGCCCAATCTCTTCACAATTTTGATTGAGCATCGAGGACTTTTCTCGGAATAAGCCGACACTTTGATACGAGAAATTCCACTCATCTGCATGTTTAGCAACAACTTTGAGCGTTTTTTCCCCTTTGCCCCCCATAATGATGTTGATATTTTGGGGCAGCGGGAAATTGCTCGCGTCCTCTAATCGGTAAAACTTGCCTTGAAATGACCGCTTTTCCCCTGAGAAGAGATGTTTGATAAGCGCAGCACCTTCATCTAAGCGCTCAAGCCGTTTTAAATATTTGGGATAGTTGATGCCAAACATGGCGTGCTCCCCAGCATACCAACCTGCGCCGAGCCCGAGGTCTAAACGGCCGTTTGCCAAGCCACTCACCGAAGCGGCCATTTTTGCCACCATAGCCGGATGTCGAAACGTCATGGCACACACCATTGGACCAAACCGAATCCGTGAAGTGCGCATAGCCAGCGCGGTCAATGAAGGCCAGAGCGCCAAAGTTTCAACAGGTTGATTATTTTCAAGCGGCGTTAAATGGTCAGAGCGAAATAAGTGAGCAAACCCTAAAGATTCTACAGCCTCCGCAATTTTAAAAAATCGCTCCCAGCTTAAATCTTCTTGCCCTTCAATCATGATGCCAATTTCAACCTGTGAATCCATTTGCCACTCCTTCTCATCAAACGGTAGTTGCTTACCATTGTGACACACTTTCCTAATCCGTCACGAAGTTGTCACACCTTGGGATTAACCTACAATAGAGTTTCACCGATCGCTTCTATCTAAAAAGGAAAAGCTGAACAGTGCAAAATATTCACCTTAAAATTGAAACCGGTGTTCATACGTCTAGTATCAACAAGTTTGCAATAACATCAGACGGTAGCTACTTTGTCAGTTCTGCCCAAGATAAAACAATCCGCGTTTGGGATCCCATTGCTCAAAAAGAAGTCAGAAAATTCCTAGGTGCAATTGGCCCGGGAGATTACGGGAATGTGCAGGGGTTTGTTATCACACCTGACGATCAATACGTGATCAGCAATGTGCGGCGAGTGATTAATGGATCATTTAATGACGCCATCCGCATTTTTGATTTTGAGACAGGTGAACTCATCAAACAGTTTGAAACTGGCGTTATTATCAGTGCTGTTTCTGTGAGCCAAGACAATCAGATGATCGCTGTGGGTCATTTTGATGATTGCACTGTGCACCTTTGGGAGCTGTCAACCTTTTTAGCGGCTGATTCCTATTCACTGGACGATCAAGCGACCCATTTCCAATTCCCTCATCAAGATCAACCCTATTTTCTTGAAATTTTTAAATCGAAAGATGATTATCTCACGGTAACGAGTGTGGCTAATTTCCATAATGGTCAACATTATTTGTCATTATATTCCTTTGAAGAGAATGATTTTTTAGTTGAAAAGATCCCTTATCCTGACGCTGCCCCCACAACGATTGCATATAATCATCAACATATCGCGGTCAACCATTTTAGTAAAAAGATCGATATTTATGATCATCAACTGAATTTGATTCAAGAACTGCCTGCAGCATGTCACCACGTTGCCTACTCACCAAATGGACGGCTTTTAATACGTGACTTTGGGGGAGCAGATCAATGTACGGTTTATGATGCTGCAAATAACTATGAGGTGGTCTCGAAGTTAGGCCAATATCATAATGCGGCCAAGGGGGTTGGATTTCTTAATAATTTAACGGCCGTTACTGGCGGCGGCAATCTCAATGAAATCCATTTCTGGAACCCCTACTCAGGCGAAGAACGCGGATTTATTCCTGGTGTGGGGCAAGCTGACTTTGCAGTTGGCATCAACGGCACCAAAATTGCTTTTGGCAATACGCAACAAACCCAGCCCGATCAAAACAACTTTGCCCCTATCGAAAAACAGTTTGATCTCAACGATCTCCTTGAAGATAGTTTCCACATCGATGAAATCAATTTAGATGAGATCGACCATTTCAAACGAGCTGTCACCGAGAGAGATAATCTGAAAGCTTATATCCAAGTGCCTGGCTATAACCTCCGGACAAATGAAGGCTTTCTCAGCGGTACAAGAGGAATTTGGTATTACGCTGAAACCTTTGGTTTAACCGAAAACAATCTGATTGTGACGGGTAATCGAGGCGGTCATGGCTATTGTGCTATGCCAGATGGGTCTTATTTGGCTCAATTCAAAGGACACAACAACACCGTTTGGGATTTAGCAATTGATGGCAATCGCATGGTGACCTGTAGCGAAGATCAAATCATCCGCATCTGGAACCTCGATGAAATACCTACCGATTTCGAAAATCATAGAGGTAAAAGACCTGAGGAAGCCAAAGAAATAATGCCGATGCTCAATATTTTCATCACTAAAGATGATGAATGGATTGTTTGGAGTAATTCAGGATTTTATTCAGCAAGCTTATATGGAGACTCTTATATTGGCTATCATGTCAATCAAGGCGAAGATAAAGAAGCATTATTCTTCCCTAGCGATCGATTTGTGGATTCACTTTATCGCCCTGATGTGATTAAAGAGATTGTAAAGACAGGCAGTGAAGCCCAAGCTCTTGCTAACTTAGATATCGATATTCAACAAATTCAAGACATTTTGCCTGCTCAAATCGAAGTTGGTGGCAAAGAAATTCTCTCTACTGATCAAGAAGAGTATCAGCTGACCTTTAAGCTGGTTTTGAGTAACGATCAGCCCATCACAAAAATAGTGGTCTTTAATAATGAGCAACCCGTTTGGCAACAGCTTGAGCAAAATATTACCCAATCAACAACATTAACAACTGAGAAAATCCACCTATTTCCCGGTGAAAATCAGCTTAAAATCTTGGCGTATGGCGAACATTCCCGAAGCTTACCCAAAATAATTACCGTGAACCGAATTGGTGATCAAATGATGATGCGCGGCGATAAATCAAAAACGGCCGTTTCTGATTACAAAGTGGTTCCGCCAAATCTTTATTTGCTGGCTGTTGGCGTGTCTGAATACAAGCATCATGGAAAACATGGCCTCAAGAATTTGCGTTGGGCGCACAACGATGCAATTGAGTTTGGCACCTACTTTGGCAAGCAACAGGGTCGGGCCTTCAAAAAAGTTGAGAAATTTATACTCGCCAATAAAGGGGCAACCAAGGCCAAGATATTAACGCGTCTGGGCGATCTCAAAGACAAGATTATTGCCAGAGAAAAAGAGAAAAAAGATAACAAGTGGATTAGTCGAGATGTGTTTATGGTCTTTTTAGCGGGGCATGGCTACAAAATTGAAAACTCATTTTATTTTATTGCCCAAGACACAAACCCAGAGCCTGCGAATTTTAAATCTTCTGCGCTTCTAATTACCGAAATTGGAAACATCATGAATGAGGTGTCAACCGAATTTGTGATTATTACTGATGCTTGCCATTCTGGTGCAGCTGGTGGGGAATTTAATACCCTCGAATTTACCAAGCGCTGGCTTGCAACACATGATCGCGCTCAACTTTTGTTTAATGCGACAATGGCCGAAGATTTGGCAGCAGAATCAAAATTTAAGAAGCATGGCTACTTTACCCTAGGCATTCTGGATGAATTAAAATCATCAAAAAAATCGACAGCAATTCAACTTTGTCACAAAGTATCGGAACGGGTTCGCGTATCAAGGGGAGACAAACAGACTCCAACCGTTACGGTTTATGGGTCATTGGTTGATTACGAAATTTTTAAATAAGGGAGAACTTTATGTCTGAAAATGAAGCACCATCATTTGAATTAACCGAACGTAGTTTTGGCTATGTTGTGCTTTATCTAGCTGTCTATCGGCTGGGGATCATTGGTGCAGGAATCATGAGTATCTATGTGGGTTATCGGCTGTTTTTAAGTGGTTTATTCCCCTATGCCGTTGAGGGATCATCTTTTTCAGCTGAAGTGGCTGGTGCAACATTTTCATTGCAGAATGCAGCTCCCGGTCTCTTTTTTGCGCTTTTTGGCATAATCGTGATTATTGTGATGATTTTGAGAAGCCCCGCTGAGTTCAAATATAAAACCAGCAGCGGTGACGAGGTCTCTATGCGTGGCGCTGACCCTGATATTGATTTTGGAGATCAAGATTTGGGATAATTGATTGAGCTAGACAAAATAATCTAGGTGCAAAATAAAAAAGGTGGTTGAGAAAATAAATCTCTCAACCACCTTTTTTCAGTTAAGTGGAAGTAAGCAACAGACTATGCTTTTTCAACCTTCACATTTTGTCTGTGGATTTGATATTTGCCTGAGTTGGCCATTACCTGGCCGATGTATTGTTCTGGAATATCGACAAAGGTTTGATCGTTTTGGATTTTGATGGCACCAATCTTTTTGCCAGGCATATTGGCGTGGAATGCGATTGTCCCTACAACATCGTTTGGCCGCACACCATCTGATTTACCCGCTTTCATGATAAGCCGAACCATCCCTTTCTCGTGAGATTTTTTGGACACATTACGGCCGTTTCCACCGCTGCTTCCATTTCGAGCTCCGCGTGAACTACCTTTGTTCGATCGTTTACGGCCGTCACGTGAAGATTCAGACACATTTTCTTCGATGCGAGGAATGGGGCGTTGTTTTTCTGTGGCCCGAGCCAACTTGAGTGCGATAGCAGCCAATGTAATTGGATCGTGTCCCCGTTCAATCAACTCATTGATGAGCTCTTTTTCACGGCTGCAGCGCCCACGGTTAATCCAAACTTCCATCTTCTCCATAAGCTGCGTTTCACG
>JANQSK010000785.1 GCA_028284105.1 Anaerolineae bacterium | reverse complement strand
AGCTATTGGGGGTACGAAGCATTACCCACGCAAACTGGTTTCGGGTGGACCCCTTATGTGGTTGCAGCTTTACCCTCTGTAGGTCAAATTGCAGCGGGATACATTGCCCTCGCACTCGGTTGGGATTCCAAAGCAGATCGGAAATACACGATCATTAGCATGGTTGTGTGGTTCATTTTGTTCTATATCGATGCATTTACCGACATGTATTTTAGATTAAATGGGGTTCCTCGTGATCCTAGCACGACGTTTGCGGCTTTGATGCAAACGTTAGGTATCTTTACCATTGGGTCTGAATTGGCCTTTGTGGTAGGTTTTGGGATGACGATGCAGTTATTACCAGAAGCAATTGGGCAAACGATGGCCATTCCGACACGGATGAGTGCTCGATTAACCCAACTGCGCGATGCGGCAAATAACTTCCGTAATCAGGGTAGTTCTTATTAAGTCTATTCAAGTGGGGCACACTTTAAGAGTGTGTCCCACTTTTTAATTAATCGAAAATTGGGAGCCATTCGCAGTTTTCTGAACTTCAATTTGATTTGGAAAGGCTTCTCTGAGTTCTTCAATGTGTGTAATCACAAGGATTCTGGAGAAGTCTTCTTGGATTGTATTAATTGCTTCAATGAGTCGTTGACGGCCGTTTGGATCTTGGCTCCCAAACCCTTCGTCAATCACAAGTGTTTGCAGCTTTGCTCCAGCACGTCTTGCTAATATTTGAGAGAGGGCCAAACGAATGGCAAAGTTGACTCTAAACTGCTCACCACCGCTGAAATTGTCATACGGCCGTTCCCCAGCTTCATCCCGAATATGAATATCAAGCGTTTCACGCTTCGCTTCTTTGTTGCTCTTGAGCTGCTTTTGCGTTTGAAAGCGAACGCTCATCCGGCTGCCTGTTAGGCGATCGAGCAGTTCATTGGCGCGCGCTTCAATTTCAGGAATTGCAGCTTCAATTAGCAACGCCTGAACCCCATTTCGACCACACGCCTCTTCAAGCATTTTGAGTTTTTGAAGATGGGACGCCATGTCTGTTTTTTCGTGGGTAATCGTGTCACGCCGCTTTTGTAAATCCCCCAGCACATCCAAATTTTGACGAGCACGGCCCAGCTTTTGAGTGGCTTGAATCCCCTCATCTCGGAGTCGACTGACCTCTTGTTCCACTTGATTTAAATCTGTGCCGGAGATTTCGAGCTCTTTGAGGCTTGCTTCCATTTGGGAAATTTGCTCTGCTTGGGATTGGAGAATGGCTTCTTGGCTTTTACGCTGTTCAATAAATGAGTTTATTGCACTTGATAATGTCTCTAAATTAGATTCTGCCTGTTGTAAAGCTTGTGATTTAATTGGCGCTTCTTTTAGCTCATCTCGTGCATTGATGGCTTGTTGATGCGCATATTCATCATATTCGATTTTGGCTTGTTCAGCTTCTAATTTCTCAAGTTCAGTCTGAGCCTCGGGGGCAAACTGTTGCGTTTCAATTTGCTTCTGTGCCACCTCAAGTTCTGCCTTACCAGAAGACTCCCAGTTGGAGATTCGCTGTTGATTCGTTTGCTCCTGGGCATCGGCGCGAACGATTTGTTCTTTAAGCGTATTGCGTTCACTGTCGAGACTAGTTTTTTCAGAAACGGCCGTTTCTAGCTCAGCCACCTCTTTCCGTTGCGCATCGATCTGTGCAGTATCATTGAGCTTTGTTTCAAGTTCCGTGAGACGTAAACGGCCATTTTCTACCCATTGCGTTAGCGAATTGTGAATCTCTCCTAATCGTGCTTCAGCCTTCGCTAATAGCTCACGCTGAGAAGATTGCCGCCGTTCTAGTGCGGGTTGTTCATTTAGCGTTTTGGCAAAGAGCGTGAGCTTTTCTTGATGCGCTTTTGATTTTGATTGATTTTGACGATAGCGGTCAGCCCGTTGCTTGCCATCTGTGCCGAGGTCTGCCAGCACTTTATCTCGATGGGATTCTGTAAGCGCTTGTCCACAAAGAGGGCAGGTTGACGTTTCGTTGGCCTCGAGCGTATCCATTTTGGCGCGCAAGTCATCCATTTCAGATTTTAGGCGTGGCTGTTCAGATTTCATTGTGGCCAATTCAGCTTCAAGTACCATCTTTTCCTGACTTTGTTCGACCAGTTGTTCAAGCTTTTGAGCTAGATCTGATAGCTGGTGTTGGGTTTGGGCAATTGTGTTGTCTTGCGTCGATGTTTCTTGCTCAAGCGACGCCAATCGAGTGGCTTCAGCTTTGAGCTGATTGGCTTCCTGTTGCCAAAGATTAGATTCGCCTTCCAATTGGTGGAGTTTGGCTTGGGCATCTTGTAATGCCTTGACCTGGCTATCAAATTGCTGGATTTTGGTTTCAATATCTGCAAGCTTTTTCTGGTCTGCTTCTCGTTGAGGGAGGAGCTGGCTGAGTTGTACTTTGGCTTGTTCAACAAGTTCTGATTCTTGAGTGAGTTGCTTAATGGTTTGTTCAAGCCGCGTTCGATTTTCCGCAATCGTCAAGCGTAGAGGTTCCATTTGGCGACTAAATTGATTGTGTGCGTTTGCCTTGTTTTGCCAATCAGAAACGGCCGTTTCAAGCTCCTGCCACTTTTTGAAATCTGCCTCAATCTGCTTTTTCTGGTCAATGAGCGCCTGATGCTTTGCTTGCTCAGCTTCACGCTGTGTGATTGAGGCGATGATACCGTCTAAGTTGCTTTTACCTTGATCATATTGTTGTCGCTGTTGATCTAGATTTTGTCTTTGTTGATTAACGGCTGTTTCCACCTTTCGCAAATCAGTGAGCATCAGTTCACGCGCAGAAAGCTGATCTTGAATGAGTTTATGCTGGGCTTCTGCTTCTTCAACAGCCGCTTTGCGTGCTGGCTCTTCTAATAGCTCTTCATCAATTTCAGTAAGACGTGCGTCTTGTAGGCGGATTTGATCTTCCTGAGCTTTCCGTCGTTCCGCTACTTTTTCTCGATAGTCATCCCAAACATCGATGCCTAATAGCTCTGCTAAAATTTCTTTTCGTCGAGCGGGCGTTTTTGTTGTGAACTCATCCGCTTTTCCTTGCAAAAAGAAGCTGGCATTGATGAAGCTATCAAAGTTCATCCGCAAAATGTCTTCAATGACCGCCTGCGTTTCTTTGATTTTGCTTTCACTTAGGGTTTTCCAATTGATTGGATTGTTATTTTCAAACTCCGTGGCAATTTGTAGCTCAAGCGAGGTTGATTTGCGTGCTCTGCGTCGGCGACTGATGCGATAGATGGTTTCTTCTAATTCAAACATCAGCTTGACTTCGGCCCATTCACTGTTAAGCGCTGCAGCTCTATTGACGAGGTCATCATCGCTTTTGCTGCGACTCTGGCCAAAGAGTGCCCACGTGATGGCATCTAAAATGCTTGATTTTCCGGCACCGTTCGCCCCAGAGATGCAGGCTAAATGAAGACCCTGGAAGTCTAAAACGGCCGTTTCTCGGTAAGATAAAAAATTACTAATCTCAAGCTTTAATGGAATCATTCAATCCAGTCTTTATTATTCTTCCGGCGACTCACCAAGAATTTCTTGGGCAAGTGCTTGTAGCTCAGACGCTTCTTCTTCGTCAATTCCTTTTGTGCCCCAATATTTTTCAAGCAATTCAATGGGGGATAGGGACTTATATTCAACGGTGTCCCCTAAACGAGACCGTTCTTCAAGCGTGTAATGCTTGACAATCTTAATATCTAACGCCTGCTTATACCGATCAAAAATAGCTTTTTCATCCAGCATGGGTTCCCAATCACGAGGATAACTTAACGACACCCGACAAATCGCATTGGCTACCTCATCTTCTAGAGGGAGCTGATTCATAATGTCTGCCATAAATGAATCAGAATCGCGAGTTTCGACTTTCTTATCGATAAATTGTCTCGTGTCTAGACGGATAAATTGCCAATCTGATTCCCCTTTGCCCACTTCTGCTAGGATAAATCCTTTTTTCTCTCGGATTTCGCCAAAATCAACTCGCTCAATGGAGCCCGGATAAATTATAGGAGGATGGGCGTTGGCATCATTTAAGGATTGATGTTTGTGAATATGCCCAAGAGCTACATAGTCCAACTTTTTATTTCGAACAAGTCCCTGACTCAGCACAAGCTCATGTCCGAGCATAACCTGACGCTCACTGCCAAACTTTGCCCCTTCAATACTGGCATGGGCAGTTAAGATAAGCGGGATATCTTTGTCCGCGCTATCTACTAATTGGGCGATGAATTCTGAAACACGGCCTTCCATTGCCAACAAAATCTCATTGAGATTTTTACCCTGCATATCCTCACGATTCATGAGCATGCTGCGTGAGACCCAAGGGAGACTAATCACTTGCAGTGGAGCCCCTAACTCATCTGGTGTCCATAGCTTGATTGAATCTGCAACGTGCATATAAGGCACTTCAAACGTTTTGAACTCTTGCAGGGTATGAGCTCGCCCAGAAGAGGGAGAGACGTCGTGATTTCCCACCAGAAGCAAAGTAGGAATTTTGGCTTCAGCAAGACGCATCATCCGTTTGCCCCACTCACGCTGAAAGGTGGGTTGAGGGTTACGGTCTTTATAGGCATCCCCAGCAAAGAGCACAAAATCCACCTTTTCCTCAATTGCTGCGTC
>JANQSK010000749.1 GCA_028284105.1 Anaerolineae bacterium | reverse complement strand
AGAGCTCGCCATTTGGTTTATTGAACTTGAAGATCGGCTCATCGATCTATTTAGTTAATCTATGTCAGAAAATTCATCATCATCTGAAAACAAAGGCCCCAATCTCCCACTTATTGTTGTCGGGATTATCTTTTTAGGTTTAGCATTTGTCCTCATTTTGTTTGGAGGACAGCTTTTTGGGGCAGGAGAAACGGCCGTTTCAACACCGGCATCAGTAGCTGACCAGCTCAATGGAGGTACCCTTCTAGAACAAGTGCCAGCCTTTGAGGAAGCCCAACAAGAATCCTCCTTACTCCCTTCAGGCTTTGGTGCGCTCCAAATCGGAGATCCCGTCCCTGACTTCACACTTCAAGATCTAGACGGAAATACAACAACATTAAGCAGTCTAAAGGGGCAACCCGTTATCATTAACTTTTGGGCGACGTGGTGTGCACCTTGTCGCATTGAAATGCCCGAACTCCAAGCCGCTTTTGACGAACACAAAGAGAATGGTCTAGTCATCCTTGCGGTCGATCAAGAGGAACCACCAGATATTGTACGTTCATTCTTTTATGATGAAATGGGGCTAACCTTTACGCCATTGCTCGATACCGACGGACAAATCGCTCAAATTTACGGCGCCGTCAATTTTCCAACGACCTTTTTTGTAAATCCTGAAGGTGACATTACTGCTCTACATCGTGGACCCATGGTAGAATCCCAAATTGAAGGCTACTTACAAGATACGGATCCAACATTATTTGAAGACGGTTAAACGATATGAGCAACCAAAAACAACCTGCATCAGGTCGTTCGCGCGACATAGCAATTTCTCTCAATAAATTTGTCTATCGCTTATCAAAAAATTGGGTCGCCTTCTTCAATCTCGTTGTGGGCATTTACGTTGGGCTCCCCATCCTTGCCCCTGTATTGTTGAATTTTGGAGTCAATGGTCCGGCTAGTGTCATTTACACCATGTATAGTCCAATGTGCCACCAAATGGCGTCTCGCTCATTCTTCCTTTTTGGGGAACAAGCTGCCTATCCTCGTGAACTGGCAGGCAGTTCTTTAACCCCACTAGAAGCATATACGGCCGATATTCCAGAATTCGCAGGGATTGCGCCAGAACAATGGGATGAATTCTTCTTGGCAGCAAGAGCGTTCAGAGGCAATGACCAACTTGGCTATAAAATGGCGCTATGCGAACGTGATATTGCAATCTATGGCTTTCTATTTATAGGGGGTCTCATTTATGCAGTGTTGAGAAAACGATATGATATAAAACCGATTCCACTATGGGCATTTATTATGATCGGTATGGGTCCCATTGGATTGGACGGTTTCTCACAACTTTTTGGATATTTTGCGACTCCGGTTGATGGCAGTGCTGCACAAGGGTTTGGTGCCTTTTTAGGTGGTGTATTCCCCCTTCGAGAAAGCTCGCCATTTTTACGAACTTTCACAGGAGCCGTCTTTGGATTCATGCTGGCTTGGCTTATCTATCCCCATTTAAACAACAGCTTCCAAGATACCGAAATGCAAGTTGAGACTAAACTGCGTCGCATCAACGAACTTCCATAATAGACGTAGCACAAGAAAAACTAAAGAAAATAAAAAGCGGGTGTCATTCTTGAAATGACACCCGCTTTGATTTATTGAAAATTATTGGCGCATTTTACGCTTCGTATTTTCCAAACACCAACGTCGCGTTATGACCACCCAGACCAAATCCATTTGACATAATAATATCAACATTCGATTCTCTTGCTTCATTGGGTACATAATCCAAATCAAGCTCAGGATCAGGTGTTTCATAGTTAATTGTTGGTGGTATGACACTAGACTCAAGCGTTTTCATGCAGACAATCGCTTCTAATGCACCAACTGCACCTAACAGATGACCATGCATGGATTTGCTCGAGCTTACAGCCACATCATAGGCATGTTCACCAAAAACTGACTTGATAGCGGCCGTTTCGCCACGATCATTAAGCGGGGTGCCTGTACCGTGCGCATTGACGTAGTCAACTTTTTCTGCAGCAATGCCAGCATCATCAATGGCATTTTGCATCGATAAAATAGCACCTTCACCGTTTTTAGCCGGCATAGAAATATGATAAGCATCAGCACTTGTGCCGTATCCTAATATCTCACCGATTATTTCTGCACCACGGGCCTTTGCATGCTCAAGGGATTCTAGAATTAATACGGCAGACCCCTCACCAAAGACAAAGCCATCTCGATTAAGGTCAAATGGGCGAGAAGCTCGTTGCGGGTCTTCATTGCGAGTAGACAACGCCTGCATAACGCTAAAACCAGCCAAAACCAAAGGTAAGACACAGGCTTCTGAGCCGCCAGCAACCATCACATCAGCGTCCCCTTGTTGGATAACGCGAGCTGCTTCACCAAGGGCATTGTTGCCTGTCGCACAAGCGGTCGCCACAGACATGTTTGGGCCGCGAAAACCATGTGTAATTGAAATCGTTGCGGCTGGCGTGTCAGCTAGCATCATCGGAACAAAAAATGGACTGACTCGATAAGGGCCACGTTCATTAAAGACATTCACATTATCAATGACGGGATCCAAGCTGCCCATACCACTGCCTAATACAACACCAACGCGGTCTTTATTTGTTTTGTCTAAATCAATATCGGAATCATCTAGCGCTTGTTGGGTGGCGGCTAAGGCCAGTTGAGTCATGCGTGACATTCGGCGTACTTCTTTACGTCCGAACATCGATTTGGGGTCAAAGCCCTCTACCTCACCCGCAAATTGTGTTTTATAGTCACTGGGATCAAATCGGGTAATCCGGCGAATTCCGCTTTCCCCTTTTTTTATACGCTCCCAAGTTGTTTCTACATCGTTTCCTAGGGGGTTATAGGTCCCCATACCTGTTATGACAACGCGTGTTCGATCTGCCATCTCATTGCTCCTCATATTTGGTCAATCATATATTTTGGCGGTAATTGACCCGAAACCAAATTTTATAACCCATAAGGGAATGGATGGATACGATTTTCTAAAAATCTTTCATACTCACTAAGACGCGATATCAATACTTTGAATAATTTGATTTATTTCTGGCAGAAGTTCATCTTCATGCGTGGCATCAAGGACGTATTGAACAAAAATAACCCCTTTTTCTTCTTCTAATTGGATGAGCGTAACCCCGATAATGGCATCTAAATCATTTTGAGGGCGAGAAAATTTGACACCGACCGCTTCACGGCCGTTTATTTCTAACAGATCAGGTCGAATGGCAGTTAAGTAGCGCATCTCATCCTGAACAACATCTTTCCGTATAAAGTATTCTAAATCTGGCCCGACCACACTTTGCTC
>JANQSK010000748.1 GCA_028284105.1 Anaerolineae bacterium | reverse complement strand
AAGGGGCCCCGCCTGCTGAATTGGCACTTACTTCATCCAATGCACGATTGATATCAGTGTGGTCAACAGTGTCTGACTCTGGAATAAGACTGCTTTTTACAAGATTAATCATCATCATACTACCTATATTGATTAGAAAATAGTTCCATTAAAATAAAGGCTCTAGCAACATAGACATGTTGCTAGAGCCTGATAGTTTTAAGTTTTAAAAAACTCTCTGGATATAGACCTAGGCGGCTTTTGAGCGAGCCTGCATAGGGTGTGATTTTGGCTGCACAATCATCTTGAAAAGCTTCACTAGCGTATCAATCAGTATGACAACTAAGGCGATGCTTAAGGCCCCTTTCAAACCACTATCGAACAACGGCACCGAAATCAAAATAACACCTGAGATAATTCGATAGAGTACAACAATATCAAACGTTTGAGTTGCCACTTCCAACATACGCGTCAGGCGTGTCCAACGGCCGTTTCCAACCACAATCGATTTCAATGCAATTTCGAAAACCCAGCTTGTAATTAACCAAGGTGTATGTTCAAGATACCCATTGGTGAAAAAGCCTCCACCTTCTGTACCAATCCAGTCTGGAAGTGATAAGAAGACCCAAATGCTAACAATCGAGCCAATAATAGAGGTAATCATTTCCCCTCGATTGATGCGGTTAGGATCTTTCACTGGACGAAGCGTTCTAGGATCCCAGTTTTCTTCGCTTTTGGCATTGTTGACGCCAACTCGTTCAAAGATGGCGAAAATGAGTGTGACTGATCCCAAAATAGAAATGAGATTGCCAACATATTCAGCCATTTCTTGTCCCCACCAGGCCAACACATTCTCTGGGCGCCCTGCATTAAACAGGAAGATAGCGATGGAAACGACCGTGACAACAGTGATGACGCTGAAAAGAACGGTCGCAACGGTTTGAAAGGTTGGATACAAATTGGGTCCGATGAGATATTGATTCGGGAGATACTGGGCCGCAAATTGAGCTGGTGAGCCCAATTCCTTGAGAAACTCGTGAACGGCCGTATCATCATCCATGCGATCTTCTAAGCTATCAGCCAATAATGAGCGTAATTCAAGCTCGATGTCAGCGCGTATCTTTCGGGGCAAGCGTTGCCCAACCTCATGCACATAACTTTCAATTAATTCTTGATTATTCATTGTTTTCCTACTTATCTGAGTATGCAGTAATTGGTGCTTTAATGACCAAAACTGAAATACTCACCTCACTGTGGCCCTTTTTCCAAGAGCGCACTCATTACATCAATCATACTTTCCCAATCTTGTACTAGATTGGTTTGAATCATTGCGCCTTGCTCGCTGATTTGATAGTAGCGACGAGGGCGGGTGTCATTGACAACTTCCCAACTGCTATTGAGCAAACCTTGTGATTCGAGACGGCGCAATAAAGGATAGAGTGTGCCTTCATTGATTTCTAACCCTTTCTCATGAAGCCGCTGTTTTAATGAGTAGCCATATTGTGGTTCTGAGAGCTGGCTTAAAACGGCCAGCACCAAAACACCTCTGCGTATTTCCTGAGAAAAGTTCTCATAAAGGCTTTCTTTTGTTGATTTCTTTGCCATGCCGCACACTGTACTGTATATCGCACAGTAATGTCAAGAGCAAATACTTTTTAGACGCAACTATGTAAACAAATTGACAATTTTGGGGAAGGTTATTTACACAGAAAAGATAAAAACATTTATCTGAGAACGCAGCCACAGACGATATACTGATATCAAGTTTGAGCAACTCAAACTGACTAAGTAATGTAAATAACTGAAACAAACAGTATTGGAAATATTTGACTGTAGGAGTTAAAAAAATGAGTGCAAAAGTAGAACAATTTCAAACAGTATCGGTAAACGTAGACAATGTTGTATCGGCAGTAGAAGATATCAAGAATAGCGTTAACTTGGGTGAAACGGCCCGTAAAATCCGCCGCTGGTGGATTGCTGGCTCAGAAATGAACAAAGCATTCGAAGCAGACAAATGGGCAACCGTTCAACGGTATCACAACATGTTCTAAGCTAACTGAAATTAGCAGACATTAGCAGACAAAGTAGAGGATTGATTCAATCGAATCAATCCTCTTTTTATTTTATTGACGTTGTTTGGGACGGGAAGTGTTTTTGGATTTCAAACGGCCGTTTCTATTGCCATTGCCGTTTTGTTTTGAATGACGTGGTTTTTTTGAGCGATTTTTGCTTTTTGAATAAGACGGCCGTTTTTGAGTGTTATTGCGTGGCTCTTCCTGAACCTCATAATCAAATCCCTCAATTGTTTTACGTGCAATCTTTTTCTTCAAAACACGCTCAATGGCTTTGACCATCGGCTCATCATCTTGGGTAATAAACGTGAACGCTTCACCCGTTTCAGCTGCCCGTCCCGTTCGACCAATACGATGGGTGTAGGCATCAACCGTATCTGGAATATCAAAGTTGATGACATGGGTGATTTCAGCCACATCGATGCCTCGTGCGGCGATATCGGTCGCTACCAAAATATCAAATTTGCCGTTACGAAAGCCTGTAATTGATTTTTGACGTTGATTTTGTGACATATTGCCTTGCAAGGCTGTCGCTCGGTACCCTTTTTTGGCAAGCTTTTGGGCTAACCCTTTGGCGCGATACTTCGTTCGCGTAAAGATCAATAGTCGCCCAAAAGCAAGATTATCTAAGATAGCAAATGTTAGGCGTGTCTTGAGCTTTTGATGCACAGGATATAAAGCATGAGAAACCGTTTTGGCAGGCGCGATGTGTCCAATCTGAACGGTGACAGGTTTTTGAAGCACATCTGCAGCCAATTTACGAATATCATTTGGCATCGTTGCGGAAAAGAAGAGCGATTGTCGTTGGGCGGGAAGCTTTTTGATAATTTTGCGAATATCTGGCAAGAAGCCCATATCAAACATGCGGTCAGCTTCATCTAAAACCAGCACTTCAACATGAGAAAGGTCTATCTTCCGTTCATTGTGCAAATCCAAAAGCCGGCCAGGACAGGCAACCACAATTTCAGCGCCCCGTTCTAAAGCATTGACTTGAGGGCCTTTGCCCACGCCACCGTAAATGGCCACGCTTTTGATTTTGGTTTTTTTGCTAAGCGAAACGGCCGTTTCACGAATCTGTTCGGCCAGCTCACGGGTCGGTGCCACAATCAAGGCGCGAACGCGTTTGAGCGGGCCACGCGTTAATCTTTGGATAATCGGCAGCATAAAAGCGGCCGTTTTGCCCGTGCCTGTTTGGGCAAGTCCTAACACATCTTTGCCATCCAAAATAGGCGGGATAGCTTGTTGCTGGATTGGGGTTGGTGTATCAAATCCAGCCATTTCGATACCAGCCATAACGCGCTGGTCTAATTTAAATTGTTCAAAAGTCACTAAAGCGAACCTTTTCCACGAATTCCAATTTGCAGTTGAATGTCTATGCAGGGGAGAGTCGGGGGAAGTTTGTTAAAGAAGTTAAGTATAAAGGGTTCACCTTTAAATTCAATAGGGATTAAGGAATACGGCCGTTTGTACGCCAAAAAATGTTAGCAAGTAAGCAAAAAATGTGAGTGAAGTAGGCTATATCAAAACCTTTATTATTGATAATTATCGTCTGAGAAAAAGCAGAAACAGCTTTGTGCTTGAAAACCACGCTCTGAAGTATCCTATCAGAATGTGAGCTTTGTCATTTTTTGTCAGTGACAATTGCCAACTCCATAAGCGAGCTGAAAATTTTACGATGGGTGTATGAATGGAAAACCTGTCATCCATCTAGCCCTATCAAATCCAAATGATTGTTCCACTTTTTACCAAGAACTAAGTCAAGATGGCCTTTTCATTTGCCATTGCATTGAATCGCTTAAGCAGTTAGAACTATCTACTTGTACACAAAGGCAGTCTGTGTATCTTTTAGATTCTGACTTCCTTTGTGCTCTCATTGAAGAATTTTCCCTGGTTCAAACGATATTAGAAAATTCCAAATTCATTGTGCTGTCTTCAAGAGCAAACCTTGCTGAAATGAGCCGGGCTGTTCAATTAGGGGCGTCAGCCTATGTCAAAACATCAGCTTCACTCGATATCATCCATTTAGTGCAGACAGTTTTGAATGGGGTGGATTTATTTGAGCCAGATTTACTCAAATTGATGACGGTGAATTGTGCTCCTCGTGTCCTCGAGATTGACTCGGAATTCACTTTCATG
>JANQSK010000735.1 GCA_028284105.1 Anaerolineae bacterium | reverse complement strand
GTTGTTATGCACCCGGCACGGCCGAATCTGGCTACATCGCGCCTCATCCCGACGATCCGAATTTGGTATATGTTGGAGCCATTGGTAGCTCTCCAGGGGGTGGTGACTGCTTACAAAAATATGATAAGCGAACAGGACAAGTTCAGCTTGTCACCGTTTGGCCTGAAGAAGGTCACAGTGGAGAAAATGCAAAATATCGTTTTCAATGGACCTATCCCATCGTCTTTGATCCGCACAACAGCGACACGTTATACGCCACAGGCAATCGCGTTTTTAGAACGGATGATGGCGGCCAAAGTTGGGAACCTGTTAGCCCTGATTTGACTTATGCCGATCCTGAAACATTAAAACGGTCGGGAAAGCCCTTAACCCATGATTTAGCGGGTGCAGAAATGTATGCCACTATTTTCTCCTTCGTCATTTCCCAGCATCAACCTGGCGTTATGTGGGCGGGTTCTGATGATGGGTTAGTGCATCTAAGCACAAACAACGGGGAAGAATGGCACAACGTCACGCCTTCTGATCTGCCGAAGTTCTCGCAAATCACGATGCTTGAACAATCTCCTCACGATCCGGCCACCGTTTATATGTCGGTTGCTCGACACAAGATGGGAGATTATGCACCCTATGTCTATAAAACGGCCGATTATGGCAAAACCTGGCAAAAGTTAACTAATGGCCTGCCGGAAGATGATTTCTGTCGCGTCATTCGTGAGGACCCAGACAAAAAAGGGCTCCTTTATGCGGGGTTAGAAACAGGACTTTACGTTTCGTTTGATGATGGTGTGAACTGGCAATCCTTACAGGGAAATTTACCTGTTAGCCCTGTTTATGATTTACTTGTTAAACATGGTGATTTGATTGTTGCTACACACGGCCGTTCCTTCTGGATAATGGATGATGTCAGCCAGCTCCATCAAATAACAGATACCGTCCAAAATTCAGATATCCATCTCTTCCAACCCCGTGACGTTGTGCGAACACCAGTCCCCATTTTTGCGGACTTTATGGGGTCTGAGGCAGGTAAAAGTTACCATGTGACGCTTGGCCAAAATGCCACTTTCTTGGAACAAAAAACCGAAACGGGTCACAAAGAACGCACCTTCCTTGATGCCGGAGAAGACCCGCCACGTGGTGTTGTGATCAACTACTTTTTAAATGAAAAACCAGACGGTGAAGTGACTCTAACGATTAATGATGCCAATGGGAATTCAATTGAAACTTTTTCAAGCAATATCCCTGCTGAAAAGAAGGACCGTAAAAACAAATTATTTATCAAAGCGGAATCGGGTATGAACTCATTCTTGTGGCCAATGGAGTATGCCAAAGGCAAAAAGGTTGAAGGCAGCGAATTTCATGGCCCACCATCTGGGCCTCTTTCCCCTCCAGGGTCATATTCTGCAACGTTAAAAGTTGGGGATCAATCGTTCACCCAATCATTTAACTTACTCAAAGACCCTCGTGTATCGATGAGTAATGATGATTTTGCAAAACAGTTTGAATTCTCACTCAACATTCGCGATCGCATTTCGGAGATGATAACGGCCGTTAATGACATCCGTTCGCTCAAAACACAATTAAATGGTTGGGTATCACGACTACAATCTCATGAAAATGGTATAGAAGTTAAAAAAGCAGTAAAAGCACTTATTACAAAATTAGAATTAGTTGAAAATGAGCTCATTCAAGTTGACTTCAAATCTGATGGAGATGTTCTAAACTACCCGGACATGCTCATTGAAAAGATGGGCATGCTACCTGCAGTCGTTGGGGGTGCAGATGCGCCACCAACCAAACAATCCTATGAAGTATTTGAAAAGCTGTCTGGAGAAGCAGAAATCCAACTTCAAGCATTGCAACAAATCAAACAGACAGAGTTGAATCAATTCAATCAACTCTTAACCAAGCTTGGCGTTGATATTGTGATGGCCTAGGTTTCTCGGTTCATCATACTGATGCACCCATAGGAGGGAAGCATATGGCCATCATGCTTTGGCTTGCGTTGGGCGCAGTGCTTGGCTGGTTCTTTGCCAAGTACTGCTACGCTCAAAGGGCAAGAGCGCAACAAATATTTTCAATTGGGCTTGTTGGTGCAGCGCTGGTGTATATTGGCTTTGTCCTGATTTTTGACGGTGTCCATCCATGGTTTTGGATAGAGCTGGCAGGTGTTTTTGTTTATGGAATATTTGCCGTTCTCGGGTATCGTGGCAATCCTCTTTGGCTTGCAGTTGGTTGGGGGCTTCACCCAATTTGGGATGCAGCCCTTCACCTTTGGGCCTCAGGCGCCAACCATTCACCTGAATGGTATGTGTTGGCATGCATCAGCTTTGATGTTGTCGTCGCACTTTACATTGCCTTTATTGCATTTCCAACAAACAGGATCAGGCAGTTTGAGACGCATTAGGTCAACGGCGTTTCTACTCTTCCTTGCCACTATCATCTTATTGATGTGTAGCATTGTGGCTGTCCAAAATGGGCGTGATTTTAGGGATTATCTTTCTTCCGATGATTGGAGCACGACAACTGGCCAATTCACAGTACTGCCAGGTCAATCTAACATCAAGACATTTGGGGTTCAATATCAATATACCGTTGAAAATCAAGACTATTTGGGGAATCGCGTTTTTTTCTTTACGCGCTTCCAGTTTGCGAGTCCTGCCGATTCCTATAACCTTGGAAAGGAATGGGTCGGTGATAAGAAATTAGGCGATCAAGTTACCGTCTATTATCATCCACAACTGCCAGAGCGTTCAGTATTAAACACAGGCTGGTATCCAAAGGGGCTCCTCTATTTTGGGGCAACTTTTTTGGGTACTTTAATCGTTATTCTTGGACCAATCATTTTGATAACAGGGTATTTTGCTTTTCTAAAGCGGTTTTTTAAAGGGCTGTTTTCAAATTAAGTGTTAAATAAATCTGTTGACCTAAATTTTTATTAAAGGGGTGTTTTATGAAAATAGGAATGGTTATTGAGCATGCTGAAAATTCGGAAACTGGCGTTACTGCGAGTTATACTGAAATTCGAGAAATGGCCAAAGCGGCCGAATCAAATGGTCTCGATTCAATTTGGGTATTTGACCATCTGCTGTTTCGATTCAAAGAGGGAAAAACGGATGGCATTTGGGAATGCTGGACGTTACTGTCAGCATTAGCCGAATTGACAAAAAGGGTCGAGCTTGGCACGCTTGTCCTTTGCAACCCGTTCCGAAATCCAGCTTTGCTTGCCAAAATGGCGCATACGCTTGATGAAGTGAGCAACGGCCGTTTAATTTTGGGAATCGGTGCAGGCTGGCATGAACCAGAATTTGATGCCTTTGGTTTTCCATTTGATAAACGCGTCGGTCGACTTGAAGAGTCGCTTCAAATTTTACAACCGCTTTTAAAAGGCAAAACCGTCGATTTTTCAGGTGACTATTATTCAGCCCAAAATTGTGAAATCGTTCCACCATCACCACGCTCTGATGGGATTCCTTTATTGATGGGAGCGTTCCAACCTCGTATGCTACGCCTTACGGCACAATATGCGGACATGTGGAATACGGTTTGGCTTGGCAAGCCGGATGCGCTCAAAGAAAGGATTGACGCGATTCACGCAGTTTGTGACAAAGTGGGTCGTGATAAAACCACACTCAAAATCACCGCCGGCATTTCTGTTGCTTTTCCAGATCTTGGAGATCCCACACCATTTGCTCAAGAGCCACTAAGCGGCACTGCTGAAGAGATTGCAGAAGCCTTTAGAGGGTATGAGGCGCTAGGAACAGAGCATTTGATTATGCAATTGACGCCATTTAGCTTAACGGCCGTTTCGCGAATTGCTGAAGCAATCAAACTATATCGAGGATAAAAGAAAAAGGGGCGTTTTCATTAAACGCCCCTTCTTATCTAAATATCAAGCCTAATCATTTACGAGCTGCGTCGTGAGTAGGCATAAGCGCCTGCACAGGCTAAACCTAACAAGCCAACGATCCCAGCAATAAGACCGGCGTTATTCCCGCCAGATTCTGCCTCAGGGGCAACTGCTTCTTCAGCACCATTGTCTTCAAGAGGCTCATCCGCCGATTCACTCTCTTCAACATCTTCATCGCTCGGTTCTTCATCAACCATTTCTTCATCTGCTTCAACTTCTTCGACGGATTCTTCCTCATCAGCGGACTCTTCAACAGCTGGCTCTTCATCGATCAGTTCAGGTGCCACTTCTTGTTGAGGGAGCACAAATACGGCCGTTGTCAGCTTCGGCACAACAAACGTCCCACTCTCAAATTCAAATGAGGCTTCACCCAGCAATGGATCAACTGAGTTTGCTTGAACTGGATGTAGTTCAAAGGGCAGGTTTGCCAAATCAGAAACTTCAAAAATCACCTGTTCAGAGGTCGCATTAAAAAGAACAATAATTGAATCTAAATCTGCATCTAAATCTGAACCATTCAAATCAGAAATTGACATGACAATCACACCGGGCATTTGTTCAGGTCCCGTGTTGTGGAATGCAAGCCGGTTCATAACATCTTCTTTGGTTTGTAACCTAAACAAAGGCGAGCTTTGTCGAATTTGAAGGAATTCGCGGAATGTATCCCTTGCAAAAACGATATCATCAGAGGTTGGAACTAAATCAGGGTTGGCCAAAATGCCTGACATGATGTCCCAAACACCTTGATTATCAGCCGCAGGTGGCAGACCAATACCAAAGTTATTTGACTCATACGTAAAGTCTAAGCGATTAAACCAGTCCCCGGAGTTATAGCTATTCCGGTCGAGTGACTTCGAGCGTAGCAAATCATCTCCAGCTTGAGTAAAGGGAATTCCCTGGCTCAACAAAACGATTGAGTTCCCCATCGTTTGCATCCGAGCCCGATCGGCGGTGCTAGTTTCAGTAGGCGCTTTGTATTGGATGATATCAAACAGTGTTTCATTATCATGTTTGGAGACATAAACGATGTTTTCCTGAGGGTCTTCTGTGTATCCTGCGGCGCTGCCATTGTAATCAACGCCAATTCCGCTGACCTCAACGCCTTGGGAATTGATAAATCGATAATCTCTCAGGTTGCCAGCCAGACCAATGCGGACCAAATCCATAAATCCGCCCAAACGATTCAGCTGGACAGCTTCTGGCCCTTGATCAAAGCTGTTGGGATTTGTACCCAAACCATTGAGAAAACCCTGCTCAGTTTGGCCACCAAATGGGCTACCACCGCGTGCGGCATCACGAAGTCGGTCGTTGAACGTGCCAATACCAGTTCCAGCCATATTATTTTGGGTGGCATTGACGCCACGTGCGTTGTCTGCGACTTCACCGAAGTTCCACCCTTCCCCATAAAGCACGATGCTCTTGCCATCAACACCGTGTTCTTCAAGCGTAAGGGCATCCAAAGCGGCACGTACGGCAATCATATCGTCTTTCATATGATGACCCATAAGGTCAAAACGGAATCCATCCACTTTGTAGTCAACTGCCCACACTACGACTGAATCGAGCATGAGTTTGCGCATCATATCGTGCTCAGTGGCTGTGTTTTCACAACAGGTTGAGCGCTCAACACGGCCGTTACTATTTAACCGATGATAATAGCCAGGCACAATTCGATCGAGAACCGATTTACTGCTCTGACCACTAGCGTTTGTATGGTTGTAAACCACGTCAATTACCAGTCGAAGTCCAATCTCGTTAACCGATTGCACCATCTCCCTGAATTCAACAATCCGGTCTGAGCCATCTGGGTCGGTTGAATAGCTTCCTTCAGGCACGTTATAGTGGAATGGATCATATCCCCAGTTAAAGGGGTCTTGATCGCGGATTTCACTAATTAAAGCCTGTTGCTCTTCAGCATCTGCATTGAAAGAAGAAAGATCGTCAAACGTTGGTCCAGTCCAATTCGATTTGTCTTCATCGATTGTGGCGATATCAAATGTCGGCAATAGATGAAGATGTGTCATACCCGCATCTGCCAAAGCGGCTAAATGCTGCATCCCATTCGATTCCTTCTCAGTAAATGCCATGAACGTGCCCTTAAATTCATCAGATACAGAGGCATCATTGACACTAAAGTCACGAACGTGCATTTCGTAAATGATCATATCTTCAGGAGCATCCAAGGCTGGTTTTTCAAGAACACCCCAACCTTCAGGCATCAAATCGGCACTGCTCATATCGACAATTTGGGAACGACCACTATTAATCGAGAGACTCAATGAATAGGGGTCAGTCACGATGTTATTCACGACTTTCCCTTCGGAAGGCACAAATACTTCAACTTCGAATAGATAATATTTGCCAATCCAATCTGGCTGTCCTTCAATCGTCCAAACCCCCGTGCGCGGATCGACTCGCATATTTTCAACCGTGTCTGAAAATTCCGTTTGACTCGTGGAAAAGAGATGGAATCGCACCTGTCGAGCGGTCGGTGCCCACACACGAATAAACGGTACACCGTCCTCAATTGAGACGCCTAACTCACCATCATATTGATATAGGTCATCTATGACCCCAGGAATTTGCAAACCGGCTGCATTAAGTGGTGTGCCAGAGTCATTTTTTGCCGAAACAGCCACTTGACCTTTCAGCGCCGTGCGAGCTATTCGTGCATCATCTGGAAAGGCCAAGGGTGTCAAATTTGCTAGATGTGGAAACTTTTGCGCAATATCATCAGGCATGCCACCACTTAAAATGGTCAATGGTACAATTTCTGGGCTTTCTACCCCATCGAGGCCTACCGAAAAAGTGCCGCCTCTTGGATCATAATGAAAGAAATATTGATTTCCAGGCTCATGTTGAACGTCCCATGCAATGACCTTCTCAGCAACCCAAAATGCAGTTTTTTCGGAAATATTACCTCTAATACCTCCACCTCCTGTGAAGACTGAAAGGGTGAAATCCCTTGAATCAAGGTTAAAGGTTGTCAGACTATTGTCTTCAGGAACGGTAAAGGGGATGGGATCACCACTTGTAATGCCATCTGCCCCAATGATATTGTCCCAGCTGCGATTTAAAGCAACCTGTGCTTCATAATCGCCAGCAGGCAAATCAAGCGTTTGGAGCATAAAGTTGCCATCCCCATCAGGGTCTTGAACCCAGCTCGCCATACAGCCAGGTGACCAATCTTCATTACATCCTAGTTCTGATTGAAAATCACCAATGACTGTAGCAATGATTGAGTTAACGTTATCTGTGACCCAACCAGTTTTGTGATCAAAGAAAAAATTAACGGCCGTTTCCTCTTCTAAAACCAGCGCAATATTAGCTCCACCTGGTTCTGCATTTTGGCCAAAGTTTACATCCCAGCCGCCATTGATCGCTGCTTTATACTCATACTCTCCTGCAGGAATTGTAAATCCACCTTGCCAAATCTGAGATTCCTCATCAAAAGTAAGTGCCGTATTTTCACATTCAGGTTGCCAATCCCCATCGCAACCCAACACGCTTTGAATCGTGCCGGGTATCACTACCAAATCAGGTTTTGCAATGACTGGAGGAGGCAAAGAAGCAGCACCGCCCGATTGCACCTCATCCAGCGAGGTGATCAATCCGGTTGGGACATCGTCCGTTGTTTCAATGGTCATAACACCGGATTCAGGATCAAAGCTAAAAATAGTGGCTTGATTTTCACCAACTGAAAACGGGATATTCGGACCGTCTTGGTCGCCCCCTTGACCATAGTTAACTTCCCAACTCTGATTCTCCGCCACTTTGGCTTCATATTCCCCTGCCGGAATCAAGGCCGTAATGAAAG
>JANQSK010000732.1 GCA_028284105.1 Anaerolineae bacterium | reverse complement strand
TTGTAATCGCTTTAGAGCTTTGAGAACATCAGAGCGGTACCCATGCTCATCGGCTTGGGCACTATCGGGTTGAAAGACGCCTTCATAAACGGCTCGCCCCATATGTTCAAGGAAACCACCAAAGATGCGTGGATCAACCTCACCGATTTGAAATTTTGAGTGTAATTGAAAGCTGGTCTTTTTCATGCCATCTCCTCCAATGTTGAAGGAGATTATAGCTGACGACCAGCATTCTTGATTGTCCTAGCTTTGATTGAGCATTTTTGCTTCTTGGTAGCCGTCGATAGCGAGAACGGTGTTGGCTAAAAAGACTGCTCCAAACATGAGCCAGTAAAGCGTGCCGTCAAACGGCCGTATTCCAAACTCAACATAGGTCAACACAAGCGCGGCAATGGTTAAGCCAATGCCGGTTAAGACACGTTTGCCATTGTAGAGCGTGCCTGCACCCATAAAAAAGAAGTTTAAAACGGCCGCAATCATTGGATTTTTCATTTGAATTTCTCCTTATCCATATTTGTCACAGAAAGTTTGAAAATTTAATAGCTCAACATTTCTGTGATTTCCTCAATTGATTTCACTCTGTATAACGAGGTGAGGAATCAAAAGTGGGCAACTTTTAAAAAATTGCTTGGATTTTGAAGAAATTTAGAGGGAGATGGGTAGGTTAAATGCTTTGAGCCAAGGGGCGTTAATTGGGTTGGGCAAACTTTGGCCACTATCGATCAAGAAATTATCAATGCGGAAAATGCCTGACTCATCACAATCCAGTACGTTGATGCTGTTGAGCATATAGGGAGACGCTTCGGTTAGACTTTCGTAAAGCACAACGGCCGTTTGTCCATTGACGCTCAGGGGAATGGCACGCCAACGATTAGCGTTTTGACCATCGAGCGGCATCATTTGGAAAAACTGCATGACGGCATCTCGACCGCCATACCAGCAGGGGAGAGGTGGCATATTCAACACAACATCTTCTTTTAAAATGCTGACCAATGTGGTGACATCATTATTCAACCAGGCGGAGATGTACCGTTTTTGAAACTGCTCAATGAGTTCTGGGGTGGCTTTATTTTGTCGCTTGTTGGAATTGGCCTGAATTTCCTTTCGAGCTCTTTTTAAAATGCTGTTGACCGCCTGATCAGTCAGCTCAAAGAAGGAAGCCACCTCTTTTGTGCGCCAGCCTAATACGTCACGCAACAGCAACACGGCCCGGTTCCTCGGGGAGAGCTTTTGAAGCGCTGTTAGAAAAGCAAGACTGACGCTTTCTTGGCGTGAGTAAATCGCTTCGGGATTAGATAGCTCTACAGGTAGCAGGGAACTGGGTAAAGGTTCAATCCACAACGCTTCATCGATGGGGCCTAATGTGGGCGGGCCACCGCTGTGATTAGAAACAGATTCAAGCATGAGGGTGCGGCTCTTTCGCTTGCGTAGGTGATCGAGACAAATATTGGTGGCAATTTTATAGAGCCATGCGCGAAAAGCACCGCTTTCTTGGTAGGTCGATAATTTGTTCCAAGCGCGAAGCAGCGTTTCCTGATTAAGATCTTCGGCTTCGGTGATGGAACCCGTCATTTTGTAACAGTGGATGAAGATCTCTTTTTGGAAAGGGGCAATCAGTCGCTCAAACGCTTCTGTATCACCTTGCTTTGATTGTTTAATATCGTCGATCATCTTTCAAATCCCTAAAAACGATGATAGCTGAAGACTTAACGGATTGACAAAAGGAATCTCGATTGCTATTATTCATTGAGCAATCGTTCAATCAATGAAAAGGGTTTATTTATGCCACGTTCGGTACAGCAAAATGAAGAGATGCGAGAGGCAACCAAAACGGCCGTTATTAACAGCGCCATGACTTTGTTTGCCCGCAATGGCTACGCTCACACGAGTACACGTGCCATCGCCAAGGAAGCCAACATCTCCACGGGGTTGATGTACCATTATTTTTCAGGCAAAGAAGCGTTGCTAAAAGCGGTGTTTGATAACTGCATGGCAGTCATTGACGCAGATTTGTATGGACCGTGTAATGAGACACCGCAGGGACAGCGCATACCAGACATATTGCACGCTATTTTTGACTTGCTGGCAGAAAAGGCTGAATTTTGGGCGCTTTTTTACATGCTGCGATCACAGCCTTCCATCATGCGCGTGTTGGGGGATGACTTTCGATTTCGGACGGCGGCTTTACGTGGCTGTATTGAAGAAGAGTGTCAATTTTTGAACTACCCAAATCCTAGGGTGAGTGCACATCTCATTTACTGTTTTATTGAAGGGACGATTCAGCAATATCTATTAGAACCAGAAAATTATCCACTAGAACAAGTGGTGGCAGAGATTGTCGGGCAGTATGAGTAGCGACGGGGCGATAGGGCGATAGGGCGATAGGGCGATAGGGCGATAGGGCGATAGGGCGACACGGTGAAGAGGGGAATCACCATTCATGCACCCCCTCGCTCTTCGCCCTCTCGCTCCTCACCCTCTCGCTCCTCACCTTCTCATCCACCTGACACGTGACACTTTTTAAGAGGTAAATTATGAACACATTCCAAGTTGCAGAAGAAATTATTGTGAACGCACCAGCACAGCAGGTTTATGATATATTGGCAGATTATCACGTAGGACATCGGGCGATTTTGCCAGATAAATATTTTAAAGAAATGACCGTGATAGAAGGGGGCCGGGGGGCTGGCACAAAGCTCAAAGTGGATATGGAGGTGATGGGGAATCAGTCAACCTTCAATCTTGTCGTGACTGAACCTGAACCAGGCCGTCTGCTTGAAGAATCAGATGCTGAGGCAGGCATATCTACAACCTTTACGGTCGAACCTGTGAATGGTGGGGCACAATCTCGTGTCGAAATCCGCTCAACTAACCGTGGGAAACCAGGATTAATGGGGTGGTTGGAGCAGAAGGTGATAACGGCCGTTACAAAGCGAATCTATCGCGAAGAACTGGCTAATCTAAACAGATATGCTCAGCAAGTTACCGCTTAATTTGTCAGGTTTCCAAGCAGCTTCAAACTAAAAAAAAGCCGCTGAATAACTCAGTGGCTTTTTTATTCTTGACAAATTAGAGTAAAAGCTCTATTATTTTAGAGTAATTGCTCTAATTTGAATGATAAACGGCCGTTTTTAGACAAAAAGGATGCACATGGCAAGCAAACGTCGTGAACAGATTTTACAAACAGCCCTAAAGCTCTTTAATGAGGAAGGGGCTTCAAACGTGACCACCAACCACATTGCCGCCGCAATGAGCATTAGTCCGGGTAATCTTTACTATCATTTCCGTAGTAAAGAAGCGATTATTGCCGCCATCGTTGAACAAATGGTGAACTCATGGGATCCGATGTACGACGTTGATATGAGTGGTTCCTTCAATCTAGACATTCTTGCCTCAATGCAACGCCTGCATTTTGAATTACTTTGGGAATACCGTTTCTTCTATCGTGAAGTTCCCACGCTGTTAAGGCGTGATCCCGAATTAAAAGCACGCTATTTTGAAATTCGCGATCAGCGGATTGTTCAGCAAATTGAATTGGTCAAAACCATTGCACAGACAGGTGCAATTGGTCTTTTACCAGATGAAGAATTGCACCAACTATTCACAATCACATGGATGCTTGCTGACACATGGCTTGCCTTTCAGGAGCTAGAGGAAGATTGGGATGAATCGAAGCTAGAATTTTACATCGAACGAGGCGTCACGCATCTTGTTTCTTTATACAAACCATATTTTTTCGACCAAAACTAACCCTTTTTATGTGATTGACAGAAAGTTTTCTAAAAAAGATATCTAACAAAGGCTGTCAATCACCGAGTAAATCACAATCATTGAAGCTGATCTAATTTTTAAAACTTTTTGTGATTTACCTAGACAGAATTGATTGGGTCATTGCCCGAAAACAAGCGACGGATTGTCCTTGTACTCGTTTCGGCTACCTATTTTAGGAGAACAAATCAAATGGAAATCAATATAAAGCCAACTTTATCTCGTACCTTCTCTATTCAAGGATTATTGTCGCTTTTACGCCAGCGACCTATTCAATACTTAGCGGGCGGCTGGCTGCTATTAAATACCCTATTGCTCTTTTTGGGACGTGACGACATGCCGGTGTCACTCATTGAAGGAGATGGATTGGCCCATGTCTTGCTCTTTTTGTCGACGGGTTTTTCATACCTCTTACATTTGGCAATTATTTATGCCATTACGATGCGGCGTGAGGTGCCTGACATTGCTGCCAAAGCCCCAGCACGAAAAACGGCCGTTCGAGAGACCATTTACCTTTGGGTTTATGCATTAATCGTCCTTATTGTTTTAGGAGGTGGATTTGGGATTGGTCTACATCTGCCGGGAACCATCTTTGACCCCAATGTGACCCTCTCAGGCAGCAGTATTATTGTGTGGGCTGGGGTGAACTTTTTCTTTTTTGCGGCGCTCCCTTATTTGATGTTCAGAAGATTAGGCTATTCAAATGATGATATGCTTCTTCGTTCTCACAACTGGCGTGCAGACATCTTATTAATCGGTGTCGTGCTGATTCTTGAGACTTTGCTGGAATGGTTTGGAATTCCTGATGGGATGCGCTTTTTTGCACTGACGCCAACCCAAATGGGGCTTGGCGGTTTGCTCAATCTCTTTCTCCATTTGTTGGGTACGGGACTTCCAATTCTCATTTTTGTCCAAGCGATTTTAGTGCCGCGCTATTACAAGATTTCAGGGTCATTATCAGGTGCAGTTGTTGCTGGTGGAATCACCTATGCCACTTTCCATCTCTTTGAGTTTTGGACGGTGTATCAATCTTTGGAAACAACGGCCGTTTCTCTGGCATTCGTCTATCTTCAATTCACGGGTGCCGGCATGATCAAAGCGATGATGACCTTGCGAAGCGGAAACGCTTGGACACACCTTTGGGGATATCATCTCATTGCGCCTCATCTATGGACGGATACCAACATTATTGTTCAAGCATTCCGCATTCGTTAAATTTGGATTTAATACCGCTTTAGGAGACATCTGATGATTTTTCTACATGGACAGCTTGGGTATATGGATGAAGTGGCTTGGGTGTTGGGAGCCATTCTTGTAGGGATTGTGCTGCTATCAACGGCCGTTTCCCATTGGCAAACAAACAGCACACACAGTCAAGTTCCCCGCAAATTAATCCGTGAGTAGGCATAGTCGGTTTTTATTTGTTGGGGTGGGAGCCATCGGCCGTTACTAAGTGCATTGAGTACACTGTAAAATCATCTGAATTAGAGTTGGTTTAAGTAATTGTTTAGCACAGTAATGATATGTGCTGCTTCTTCGAGAGATTCAATCTCATAGATTAGTGGCTTCATTTTCCCATCCATTTGCCCCATCACAACAAAGGTAATCTCACTTAACAATATGTCAGCCATCTCTATTGATGATGCGTTGTCAATGGTATTCTGAGAGTAAGCCGTCAAATCTTGATACCGTTCAATCAGTTTTCCTGAAAAAATATCGGCCAAATTGATTTCATCGGCTGTTTTTGTGAGCTTTTTGAAACCGAATCGGGTTATCTTTTTACCTTTGTAAACTGCATTGTGTGCTGATTTGATCAAGACCCCATCCTTCAACAGCAAAATCGTCTCCTTGGTTGTTTTGTGTTTAACCCCAGCCCGCTCGTTTTTAAACGCTGTTAAATAAGTGAGCTGTTGAGGTGAAGGTGTGCCCAATATGAGTTGATGATCATTTTGAGTATAAAGCAGGGTGATTGTTTGACAATGGGTGCATTCAATAAATCCATTGTGTCGTGCTGCAGGTGTCACGGTCATTGGGTTTGTGCATGCATAGCAATCTACGGTTTGTTCATGCGACGAGGAAGTAACGGCCGTTTCACCTTCCAATTCATCCGCTTCACCATAAACAGGTAGATCAAAAATATCTAATTCGATTTCTAACAGCTCTTCAACAAATAGGGCCCCTTCCACACTTGAAAATCCATTATAGGCTAGGTGCCGCTTTCCATCCTTTGTTAGGACAAATAAGTTGTACACAGCTTGGGAAAGCGTATCGGGCAATCGTGTTCGCACAGTTGTGACGTAAAGTTGAGTGATCTCTTCAAGAGGAAACTTGTTTTTCTGGCCAGGCATTGTTGTCGGAACTTGTAGTTGCCCATCTTTGACGTTGATATGGGGATGGGGGGCTGAACCAATAAACAGCATAAAAAGCCAGACAAATAAAGCGGCTATCAATGTCATTGGAATAAATGCAATGCCTAAACTGGGCGCTCCCAAAGCAAAGCCAATGATGATGAATAACAAACTGCCACCCCCTATGATTGAAAGGGCTACGATGTTGGTTAATCGAAACCATTCAGGCGTTTGTTCCCCGCGCATTCGTACTGTGGAATTTAAAGAGGGGATCAAAATTTGTAGATGGTTAGGTCTTCGTTTGACCTGCATTTTATCGGGTGGTGTGCGCTCTAGGACCTGTTTTTTGTATTTTTCAATTCCTGTTTGAGTAATGCGGAGCTGTGTTTGGCAATAGTTACAGCTCACGACACCTTTACGGATAGCATCAGATTCGGCCGTTACGCTTCCTGCACATTGGGTACACTGTAAAATCATAAGTCACTTCATTGGTTGATTACGTGTTCCGAAGTTTCTAAATTGAAAAACATGTTAGCAAAAGCTTCGGAATCTAGAGGAAACGAAATTTGAAGCTGTCATTTTATTCAAACAGGAACTTCGTTTCACTTAATATGAATCGATAAAGCCCGAATTTCTAAATTAGAAATGTGTGGTTCTAGTTTGCTTTATATTAAACGAAAAGTGATTGATTTTTCAGACAGTTAGATTTTTAGAGGGTTGAATTTAACTTGAGATAGTGAGATGTTATGTTTCTACTTAGCTGAAAGTGATAGTAACTTGATGCCTGAGATCACAATGTAAATCATGAGTAAAAGGGCTGTTGACGCCAAGATCCAACTTGGCACCCAAGGAGCAACAAAGGAATATCCAGCTGTGACAATACCAACTAAAAATGCTGACCAGCGGTGTACACCATTCGAAAGCCAGCCGACGGCTATCGGCCAAATCCCAAATGCTAAATGAATACCCATTCTGAGTTGAAAAACGAGATCAAAATCCATGTTATTGATACTTCCAATATCAAGTGCTGAGTCAAAAAATATCCACAGCCAACCCGCCATCTTGGCCCAATTGGGCGCTGGTAAGAAAGCCACAGCCGGAATCAACAGGACACGATAAAGAGGTCCCAAAAAAAAGAAAATACTTTCATCACCTGTTATTGTTATGATAATGAGGTTGGTAACAAGCGTAGCTAAACTGCCAAAGGCCAAGTAATCGGCAACCTTCGGTGTAAAAATTGTGATATTGGTTTCTAAAGTTTTAGTTGTCATTGTTTTCTCCAAATTGAAGCATTGGGTATTAGATTAGGTTCTCAAGCTAATACCCAAAATGCCTTATCTAGAACGAATCCAGCGCACGAATTTCATGATGACCAAGAGTAGGATGGTTCCAATCGCAGCAACCCCTGATCCATTTTTTAAGACAATCATCAATTGTGTGTATCCGTCTATTGCACTGATAGGATTATCAAGCGTCCGTAAAATAACGAAGACCCCTAAATTCTCTAACCAGTCAAATAAGGTCGCGACCACACCTAGCCAGGGCAGCATTTGCCACCTTGAATCAGGCGTGAACAATGATTGACTTGCCCACGCGAGTACCGAAGCAAAAAGTAGCCCTGCCGTTAGTGGAAAAAAGATGTCAAGTGGCTGAATAACTCGCTGATAAAATTCTATTGCTTCAATGGGATAAGTTTGGGCAATGTCGTATAAACTTTGTCCGACCAAATTTGGCAATTCCAGTAGGCTTGTGCCATCTGTAAGCGCTTCAAAGCGGGTCACTTGTGGCAAAATGAGTCCGTTTCCGATTAAAAACAGTACGAATGAAATAACAATTACTGGCCCGCGGCCAAGCATTATAAATAGGTTTTGACTTATATTTTTCATAATTTTCCTTTGAACTATTTGGAACGAACATTCATTCCAATTCAGTTAAAAAAATAGCAGTACCTAAAAATACTGCGTTTTGACTTAGTCTATTTTGACTGAATCCCAAAAATTATTGACAACAAACTCAATCGCATCTGCATCGAGTTCATGAATACCGGCGATGTGGTTTTTAACCACAGCCCCAAACGCACCAGTTACCATCGGTAAAAACAGATGAAGCGGGATATCTTTGATAGCTCCTTGCTCTTTAGCTTCAAAAAACATTTCTTGGATAGGCATCCATAGCGCTGCGTTCTCATCTCTAAGCGCTGGTGTGTAATAGGGGGAGGCCATAAATCGCTCACCAAACAAAAACTCTTTTGGATGTGCAATGAAATATTGACATAATGTTCGCCAAACATGAGAAAATCTTTCTTGGTATGACCCATTAGATGGAAAACCTATAGAAATTGCTCCTTTTAACTTTCTGCGACTGCGTAGGTAAATTTCATCAAGTAAAACATCCTTGCTTTCAAAATAATTGTAGATAGTTCCCATGCCTGTGTTTGCCTTTTTAGCAATTTTTGACATGGCGGTTGCTTGAATGTCATGGTCTACAAATAGATCAAGCGCTGCATCAAGAATGACATCTTTTTTTGAGGGTGTCGTCATAAATCCTCACTTGGAGTGAATGTTCATTCCATTTTACTTGTGATAAAAAGTTTGTCAAGTATTTACCGATTTTATTTTTTCTTTGAGTAAAGTTAGACAGTTGAAAAGATGGGGTTACCCAATTTAGTTTCCTCTGGGTTGATACCTAATCCTGGTTTTGTTGGAACCGAAATACGGCCGTTTTCCACCACCAATCCGTTTTCTTCATCATAATGCCCTTCAATGTACGGCGCTGCAATCCAAACCCCTTCTAGGAGCTTGGGCGAGACTGTAGACCCTAAATGGACGCAGGCCGCTGCGATAATGTCACCACCCCATGCATCATCGCAGGTGTGAGGTAGGCTACGTGCTTCACAAATATCACGCACCGTGGTCATTGGCGTTAAGCCACCAAGCCGTGTCACCTTCAAACCAAACCCATCACAAACATTGCTTGAGACAGCTCGCAAAACTGCATTGACATCGATGCTATTTTCATCAAGATAAATAGGGTGCTGAATTTGGGATCGAACCGCAATCATTTCATCCATCGTGTTGCACGGTTGTTCGAATGTGATGGGAATATCTGAACAAGCGAGACTGATTTGGCGAAGCTGCTGCATCATTAAACTGCGATTGGCATCTGCTACTAATCGAATATCTGGCCCCACTTTTTCCCACGTTTTTCGAATTGTTTCAATATCAATGTGCATGGGGCGACCGCCGATTTTAAGTTGAAGCCGTTGGAACCCTTGCTGTTTTTTCTCGACTGCGAGCTGTGCGACCTCACCTGGTTCCCCAATGCCTAGCGCATAGTATGAGGGCACACTTTCCATCGTTCGTCCACCAAGAAGCTCAGAAACAGGCAGGTTCAAGGTTTTGCCAAGTGCATCATATAGGGCGATATCAATGGCAGCTTTGGCATAGTTGTGCCCATTTAAACGGCCGTTCATCAACTGCCAAACGCGTCGAGGTGCCGTTGCATCCTGACCCATCAACGCCGGCGCTAGCTCTTGCAAAGCCGCCCGAGCACCAAGCGCATGTTCTGGCTGATAGGTCGTGCCAAGGGGACACGTCTCACCCCATCCAATACGGCCGTTGTCCATCACCAGCTTCACAATTGTTGAATCAAGCGCATGCACTTCAACACCACCCATTGTGTACGGTCCATCGACAACGGGTAATGATTTTTGATAAATGTGGATTTCTTTGATCTTCAATTTCTACTCCTAATGTAAGGGTGGGATAAAACATCTAGAATATGTAGCTGGGTTGTACCATGGTGGTTTTATCTCATCCATTTTCAAATAAGGTGAGATGAGACAATCTAGTGTTCCGTCTAACAAAGATTGCCGGTTAGACTTACGTGACGGAACCTGAGGTTTTGACAAACAGATGGTATCGGTTTATCCGGCAAAAGAAGTTTGTCAAAACACTAGACTCAATTGATGGATCCTTCTTATGGTCGATTGCCCCACTTCGACATGATTTTGTTCGTCATGCTGTGTAAAAATATCGTTTCACTATAAAATAAAAATTATGAACACACCAAACTGGATTACCGCAAAAGAGTACGAAGATATAACCTATAAAAAGTCAGGCGGCGTGGCTCGTATCGCCTTTAATCGTCCCAACGTTCGCAACGCTTTCCGACCCAAAACAGTCGGGGAACTGTATGAAGCGTTCCTTGACGCTCGAGAAGATACCAACATTGGCGTGGTGCTTTTCTCAGCGGAAGGCCCATCAACAAAAGATGGCGTCTACTCCTTCTGTTCTGGGGG
>JANQSK010000718.1 GCA_028284105.1 Anaerolineae bacterium | reverse complement strand
TCGCTTTTTGGTTTGCACCTCCGTGCGCTGCGCCTTTGAGCGTCCCAATCCCTGAGGTAACAGCCGAATACATATCAGCCAGCGTGCCAGTTGTGACACGTGATGCAAATGTCGAGGCGTTAAAGCCATGATCAGCGAGCATCACCAAATAGGCATCGAGCGCATTGGCAGCGTCTTCATTGGGCTCTTCACCATTAAGCATGTAGAGGAAGTTAGCGGCATGTCCTAAATCATTGCGAGGTGCAATTGGCTCTTTATCACAGCGAATCCGTTCCCAAGATGCAACAATGGTGGGCAACACGGCCGTTAACAGCAAGGCTTTCTTCCGAGCACTGTCTGCACCAATATCATCAGCAGTTGGATCAATCAATCCAAGCGCACTCACAATGGTCCGCAGCACAGCCATAGGATGGGCTTCATGCGGAATATTTTGCATGGTCTTGAGCATGGCGGGAGGTAATCCACGCTTGGCGATCAGTGCTGCTTTGAACGCATCAAGCTGGGATTGATTCGGCAGGCTTCCATTCCATAAAAGGTAAACCACTTCTTCAAAACAGGCATTCTCACCAAGGTCCATGATGTTGTAACCTCGATAAATGAGCTCTCCAACCTGTCCATCTACACGACTTAAAGTCGAGTCGGCTGCTGTTACGCCTGCTAATCCTTTTCCACTGCTCATTTAGTGTCTCCTTACTGATTGGTTGATCGTTGATAGAAATAAGTATAGCACAGACAAAATGTTGAATGATTAAAAACGAAACGGCCGTTGGTCAAAAAAAGAGTACTATTCACTAATAATTAATCTGATCTCGTCACCGTTATGTTAAAATTTAATTGATCACGCGAAGCCTAACAAAGAAGCCAAATGTATATTTATTTTTAATAAGAGTTGTATAGCTAACTTTGTCATGGGAGGACAAATGGATTACTTTTTTTTAATCGAGTTTAACCAACAGCGAGCTAATTCAGAGAAGTTAATGGAAAATATTCAGGATTTGGGATGCAAAATCCATTACATTACGGCTGATCCAACAGGGCAAGGCATTTTAGGCATTGTTGAAGCCCCTTCTCTTGAACAACGTGACACCTTTTTCCGCAACATCGCCTACATGGTTCAAAAATTGAACAATCTGCCAGACGATGGCCCAGTTTACTCAACACCATCGTTAGGTGAAAACCAATATGAAGGGTTAGCCACATGGGCTTACTCAACCGTTGGCGAAATCATCCATGGGCTTAAGCGCCTTTCATATGATGGCCAAGGCCGATTGTTACCCTATCAAATTGAAACCATCTTAAAAGGTGGGGTCACTGGTGTGCACGGCGGCTAACTGAAAAAACAGCCTTATATTCTTTAAAAAGGTCTCTTTAAGAGGCCTTTTTATTTATCATTTCTTGGAGTCGTTTATAAGTTCGTTGGGTTTGTGGATGCTCTGGACCGAGCTGATTTTTGCGTATGTCATGGCATTGGCCGAAGTAATTAATGGCCACATCTACCTCGTCCTCGAGGTCGGCAATATCCCCTAAGTTAAAAAAGCAGCTAGCCACATTTAAATGCTCTAAGTTCTGCATCACGACGTAGATATCAACGGCTCGATTCAAATTCTCTTTCGCCTCACCAAGCAGGCCAAGTTGAATATTGACATTGCCTAAATTGATTAGAGAAACGGCCGTTTTGGGGTGAATCTCCCCAAAAATCGTTAAATTCACATTCTGTGCGCTTTGGTAATACGCCTTCGCTTCATCAAAGCGGTCTAAGTCACGCAAAACATATCCCAAATTATTGAGACTCAACACTGTCCGAGGGTGATTTAAGCCAAACAGGCGCATTCGCATCTCATAAGCTTGCTCAATGTTTGGAAACCCCTCTTCAGGTTTTCCTTGAATAGCTAGGCACATCCCTAAATTATTGAGAAAATCAGCCTTTAGGGCATGATCACCGGCTAAGGTGTTTTGCCCAATGGAAAGCGCATCTTGAAAACTGTCTGCGGCCTGGTCATACAAACCTTTTCGTAAATACCAGCGTCCAAGCTCGTTATAAGATTCGGCCGTGGCGGGATGTGAACGCTGACAAACGGCCAAGCGAATATTCAACGAATCAGATAAATAAGTATACGCTCTGTCAAGCTGTGAAAGCTCCCGCAACACAAAGCCAAAATTATGATAGCTCTTCGCTTTGTCAAGAAGATGTTCATTCTCAAAAAGATCTGCAATCGCCACGGACTGCTTAAAGTAAGGGAATGCCCCTCGATAATCTTCAATCTGCTTTAGATGTTCGCCAATCTCATTGCACAGGCGAATATGTCTCGGATCTTGAACAATCTCATCCAAATCCACAATAGACCGTAAATGTACATGCCAATCTAGCAAGGGTAAAGGTTGACCGTCGGCATTAACCCGAGACGCTTCAGCCAAAACAACGGATTGAATGATTGCCTTTGTTTTTTCAACTTCTTGAGGGTTGCTTTCTCGAACAAATTGAGCCACCAGTCGATGCATGCGCATCATATTTTGATGATCCACATCGACTAACCCCAACTCCAAAAGCCTAGAAAATGCCCGATCTATTATTATCAAATGGGCAGCATCAGATTGCGTAGACTCAATCGTTTTTGCTAACAGGTCAACCCAAATCGGTTCTCCTGGCGCAAACTGAGCGACCCTTATCAAAATAGAAAGCGCATACTGATCATCTTCGATGCTATCGTCTAGTTTCTCATAGCTTAGGGCAAAAGTGCGCTTGATATTTTGAACATGACGCGTCGGCGAGATGCCGCCCAGCGCCATCGAATCATGTTCGATGGAAGGTTGTTCTTGCAACCAGCCTAAATACATTTCTGGCGTGATCGTTCTTTGGTATCGCTTTAAAT
>JANQSK010000708.1 GCA_028284105.1 Anaerolineae bacterium | reverse complement strand
TGAGCTCTTTGATGTCTTTTTAGATCGCTTGTGGGGTTCCACTTATCTTATTTTCAATTTTGAGCGTTTTTTTTATCAAAAATCCTCGATTTGGGAATTAATACTTTTCTGCTCATTATCTATGCCTTAATCATCCGAAGGTTATAGAATCATTCTTTCCTTCAAGCTGGGAATTTTGGAGAGTTAAACAAAGATGACGCAATCGAACCCCAATCCTAATTTTCTTCAGGGTTTTATCATTGGATTTCCGCTAATCATCATATTGACGATGACTAGTAGCTTAGCTGAGATTGTTGAAGTTGCACTCGGTGTTAATCCTTTCCGTGCAGGCTCTCCCCTCGGTTTGATATTTACATTTCTCATTTGTGTTCTCCCGTTAGTAATAATATTTTTATTGAATGCCTTTTTACAGGGTGTCAAGCGATTTACTGAAGTGAATATCAAAGCTTGGAAAATTGTTGTGGGCCTAATATCAGGAAGTTTTTTAGCTTTTATTATTTCAGCATTACTGTCGGTTTTAATTGGGGAGCTTCTACAACCAGGCATAGCACAAGTTGCAAGCATTGAGAGGCTTGTGATCAGATTTATAAGTAGTTTATTTATTTTGATTGCTTATATCTTTATCGTTCGCCGGCTGTAGAAAAAAAAGATTATGACGGAACTAAACACCAAAGCTAATCCAACCATTCTTCAAGGAATCATTATCAGCTTTCCGATTCGTGCCATTTTTGCGATAGGAGGAATCCTGGTTGAGGCAATCAGCCTTCCAGAGTATGAAGGGTTGAGCTCTTTGATACCTATTTATATCGCTTGTGGGGTTCCCCTTATCTTATTTTTGATTTTGAGCGTATTTTTTATCAAAAATCCCCGATTTGGGACTGTGAATTCTTTAAACTGGAAGATCATTTTAGGCTTCTTGAGCGGTTGGATTCTAGCGAACAGTTTGGCTTCGATCATGATCAATCGTTTGGCTTCAATTAAGAATGAAGTTGGAATCGTAGGGCCTTTTTTATTTGATATTGCGGTGTATGCAGTGCTCCTAATCGTATACTCAATTATTGTTCAAAGAATATAAATCTTCTTTTCTTAGATCGAATTTGACTAATAGCATTCCTTTGATGTCCTGATAGGGTTGCTTTTTAGGATTTGTAATTTGAGGTTTGAACGATTACCATTCCTGAATTCAGGAGACCGACGATATGGAAGACTATGGTGATGAACGGCCGTCTATTTTCAAAGGAATATTGATAGGCATTCCTCTGTTTCTCATTTTAAATATCAGCAACGATATTTATGCCATAGCATTACCCCGTCTGAATACGGATCCTTTAAATCCTGGCGCCCAGCTGGACGCGACTTTTTTTGTGCTGAATTGTGGTCTGCCAATCATGCTGCTTTTAATGATTGAGTCCCAATTTCGGCTGAATATCAAGGTGCTGGGTGGGCGGCTATTCCATCTTCTGCATGTGGTGGGCTATTTAATCGGAATGGCCTTGATGGGTGGGGTGATTTTTATTTTTATGTTTTTAGTTTCTGCAGCCCGTGCTGTGCCGCCAACAACTGATGCCCAAATTGGAATACAAAATCTCATTATTTCCCTCTTCTTTTTTCTTCTTTATTTTGTGTTTATTCGTCGTTATCCGTATGTTTGGTAAAGATAATGAAACAATTTTGAAAAAGAAAATGGGCCACGGATGACACAGATTTCACGGATTTCCTGTTAATTTGTAAATAACCCCTCATAAAAATGCCCCAACTTAAACAATCGAATAAAATAAGCTCAAATTGTCACGGATGGATAATTTCTTGTTGTCCATAATTCAAATATGAAAGTAAATTGTACGGTGGGCATTACGGCTCACAATGAAGAAGCGAATATTGGCAAACTGCTTCGCCGGATTCAAGAGCAACAGCTTGAAACGGCCGTTATCTCCCAAATCTATGTGGTTGCCAGTGGCTGTACCGATAATACGATTGGCGTTGTAGAAGAGATGATGGCTAAAGACGGCCGTATTCGACTTCTTGTTCAAGAGAAACGTGAAGGTAAAGCCTCTGCTATCAACCTATTTCTAAACCAAGAGACAGAGCGCGTAATAATCTTGAGCAGTGCTGATTTACTGCCTGAAATCGATGCCATTGAAAAAATGGTGGCCCCATTTAAAAATCCAAAATTGGGGATGACAGCCAGCCATCCCGTTCCTGTCAATGATGAAACAACATTTATGGGGTTTGCCGCACACATGCTTTGGGGGCTGCATCACGCCATCAATGAGACCGGCGGATTTAAGGCTGGCGAGTTGATTGGCTTTATCAAAGTCTTTGAGCAAATTCCGTATAGGACATCCGTAGATGAAGCGTCGATTGAACCCATTGTTCGGGGTCAAGGATTTCAGGTACAGTACGTTCCCGACGCCATCATTTATAACAAAGGTCCAGACACAGTAGACGATTTTTTGCGGCAGCGGCGTCGCATTCATTCAGGCCATTTAGATGTGACCAACTTGCTTGGCTATTCTGTCAGTACTATGAGCGGTTCGACCATTCTCAAAGCACTGTTGGGACATCTCGATTGGCGACCTAAGCAATTTGTATGGACTTGGGTCGTTGTGGCATTGGAAGTTTACGGTCGTTTTTTGGGCTGGCGTGATTACAAAAACCAGCGTGATCATACCGTTTGGGAGATTGCGACAACAACAAAGGAACTCACTGCGAAGTAGCGACACAGCGACTTGGTGATACGGCGAAAAAACCGCCAATTCCCCCTTCGCTTCTCGCCCATCGCCATACAGTTATGAATTCCATGCTTGGCGTGCTTACACGCATACCTCTTTTTCAAGCGTATCGACGCTTTGGCTGGCCCAAGATGTTGCCCGTCAATTTAACACTTTCACCCTCTCCAAAATGTAATTCGCGATGCTTGACCTGCAATATTTGGATGAAGCGCGAAAATGAATTAACGATTGAAGAGTGGGATAAGGTTTTGGCTTCATTTGGTCAAGCCCCGTTCTGGTTTACCATCAGCGGTGGTGAACCATTGATGTATCCTAAGATTGTTGAGCTAGCCCTCTTAGCCTACAAACATTGCAAACCAGGCATTATTAACATTCCTACCAACGGCATTCTCAAAAGTGGCCCAGAACGTGTCCGTAAAATTTTAGAAAACTGCCCTGATAGTCAACTAATCATCAATCTTTCATTAGATGGGGTTGGTGAAAAACATGACTTCATTCGTGGAGTTGCTGGCAATTTTGAAAAGTTTGAAGAGCGGCTAGAGCAATACCTCGAGCTGAAAAAAGAGTTCCCAAACTTTGTTGTGGGTATCCATTCTGTCGTCTCTGTTTTTAGCGTAGGGCATTTAGATGAGCTCATGGCGTATGCAGAGCAATCCAACGCTGACCAATTTATTACGGAGATTGCGGAACCCCGTGTTGAACTCGATACCGTCGGATTACCCATTACGCCTTCCCCTGAAGAGTATGCGGAAGCTATTGACAAGCTTTTAGCTTACGTGAAAAGTAAGCAGTACAAAGGGCTTGCCAAAATCACAGAGGCCTTTCGTGTTGAATATTATCAGTTAGTGAAACAGATCTTAGAAAAGCAAGATCAGGTCATCGATTGTTATGCAGGATGGGCTAGCGCCCAAATTTATGCGGATGGTCAAGTATGGCCCTGCTGTGTTCGTGCGGACAATTTAGGCAACCTGCGTGATCACAACTATGATTTTAAAGAAATCTGGTTTGGTGAAGCGATTAAAGAAGTTCGTCGCAGTATTGCGGCAAAAGAGTGTCACTGTCCTCTGGCCAATGCGTCTTATACCAACATGCTCTATGATGTGCCGACGATGACGCGTGTCGGCACGAAGGTGTTGATGCCCAGCTTTGGCAAGGAATCAACGGCCGTTCCTCTTCCCGTCATCCAAACTGAGAAGGAGCCTAGCTAATGGCATTCGATTGGCTCAATAAATTCCACAAAGAGATGGAGCAGGCGGACGATTATGCTGAAAAAACATTGGCCGCCTACAAGCTGGGCATGCGCTCCAAAGGATCAATCGCTGGTGTGCGGGTTGAACTCGTTCCCGGTGCATGTGAAATTTGTAGTCAGGTGGACGAAACGGCCGTTTTTCATCCAGACAATGCGCCAAGGTTGCCATTAGAAAATTGCCAAAATGATAAACAATGTCGCTGTGTCTATCGACCTGTCATGACTTATGAGGAAGAGTAGGGAGCAAGGAAAAAGAATTAGTGTTCTGTGAAGGATGTTGTTGAAACAGTTTGATGCTCAAGTCGTCAATCTTAAAACGCCAATAGACTAATATACAATTTTCCCAAATAATTAATTTTCAATGATGAAAACAATCGTGATTACAGGGGCCACAGGATTTGTCGGTGGCGCATTGGCTCGGCACTATTTGGCTAATGGGTGGCAGGTGGTTGGCTTAAAACGGCCGTCTTCTAAGCTTCCAACCGATTTAGAAATTCAATGGGTCGATGGGGATGTCATCGACCCAGCGAGTCTCGAAAATACATTTGTTGGTGCTGATGTGGTTATTCATGCAGCGGGGATGCTGGGTGAAGCGGGCATTCCTGAATCAACTTATCACAATCTACATGTTGATGGCACCAAAAACGTTTTGGAGGCGATACAAAAACAAGCGCCTCAAGCTCGTGTTTTATATGTCAGTAGTCCCGGTGTTTTGGGCCCAATTGATGGCGCTCCTGCCGATGAAAAAACCCCTCTTGCTCCGAGCAATCCCTATGAGCGAAGCAAAGCAAATGCAGAAGAACTCGTTTTGGGTTTTGCACAAAAAGGCATGGATATTGTCATTTCGCGACCGGAATTCATTTATGGTCCCTATGATGCGCACGTTTTAGGGTTGTTTACGGCCGTTAAGCGTGGCATTTTCTTTTATATTGGAAACGGCCGTTCGACCTGCCATCCTACCTTTATTGATGATGCCGTTCATGGAATGGCCTTGTGCATTGAAAAGGGAGACTCTGGTCAAATCTACCATATCACTGGACCGCAACCCGTTACCTTTAAAGAGCTAGGTGAAACGATAGCGCAATGCCTAGACGTTCGACCTCCTTGGATTCAAATTCCAAAATCAATTGCCATGATCGGCGCTTTTAAATTAGAGCTATTGGGAAAGTTGTTAGGCCGGACACCGCCTCTAAGCCGAACGGGGGTCGCCTTTTTTAGTGAAAACCGGGCTTTTAGCTGGCACAAAGCACAGGCATTGTTAGAATACACGCCGCAAAATGATTTGGCGATGGGTGTTCAAAAAACCGTCGATTGGTATCGCCAACAAGGATGGCTCTAAGCAATGCTTCAATCAGTATCTATTAAATCACTTTATGTGCCTGCACTAGCTGAGGGAGAAGGTGTTGGCACGGCATATGAATATTTCGCTAAACGGCTCGTTTTACGTAGCTGGCTAAAAAATATCTCACCCAAGCCCAAATCCATCCTTATGGCTGGCTGCCCTGAGAAATATGGCTCAAATTTAGACACGGTGTTACTTGCTGCTGAACTTGGGGCATCATTGACGATAATTGACGATCGGCCTGAAGCTGTTGAAAAAGCCCGAAATGCCCTCCAAGCTGCTCATGCAGAGAATTGGCTGCCCCAGTTTCAAGCGACCTACACGGCCGTTAACGACCTTACTGATCTATCTGAATTAAATGCTCACTTTGACCTCGTTGTGGTTTCTGAGGTGCTTCAGCGGATTCCTGCTGATCAACGAACCGCCTACATTCAAGAACTCCAACGAATTGGAACGGCCGTTGCTATTTTTACACCCAATGGTGACAATGCCTCCCATACCAATTTGAGCGGTCTATCTGGCTTGACGCTTGATGAGCTCAACCAGCTTGTTCCAAACTGGCAAACCGGATATATTGATATGCCTCCCTTTCCACCCGGAATCGTTCGAACAGAAGAACAAAGGGAACAGGCCACAACAGGCACCTTTGAAAACATTGCCATGTGGGGATTAGCTTACTATGCAAGATGTGAATTTTTAATTCCTCAAGCAATTCGACGTAAACAATCCCATATAGTGTATGCATTATCACCTCAATAAAATGGGGACTTGAACGTACACACTCAATTAGCAATTCCATTGAAAAATTTACAATTTATTATTTAAAAATCACCCTAGTAAATCAGGATTTTCCAAAAGAGATTAGGAGAATTCTGCGATTTACAATGGTTCAAAAAACAAATAAAAAGAGGGAAAGTAAATGCCAAAAGCACTTATTACAGGGATTACAGGCCAAGATGGTTCCTATTTGGCCGAATTCTTATTAGAAAGAGGCTATGATGTTGTGGGAATGGTCCGCCGTACCAGTACCATTAACTTCCACAGAATTGCCCATATTCAAGATCAATTAACAATTGTCAATGGCGATCTATTAGACGGCGTTTCATTGATTCATATGCTCGAAGAACATAAGCCAGATGAGGTTTATAACTTGGCTGCGCAATCCTTTGTGCCGACATCTTGGAATCAACCTGTTTTTACAGGTGAGGCGACAGCACTTGGGGTCACCCGCATTTTAGATGCGATTCGTATTGCCAATCCTAAGATTAAATTTTATCAAGCCAGTTCAAGCGAGATGTTTGGTAAGGTGATGGAAGTGCCTCAAACTGAAGCGACCCCCTTCTATCCAAGAAGCCCATACGGTGTTGCGAAGGTGTATGGTCACTGGATTACGATCAATTATCGAGAGAGTTATGACTTACATGCGACCTCTGGTATTTTGTTTAATCACGAGTCTCCACGCCGTGGATTGGAATTTGTTACCCGTAAGATTACCCATCATGTTGCCAAAATAAAATTGGGCTTAACCAACGAGTTGCGACTAGGAAATTTAGAAGCCCGCCGCGATTGGGGCTTCGCCGGTGATTATATTAAAGCGATGTGGTTAATGCTTCAGCAAGATAAAGCAGATGATTTTGTCATTGCGACAGGTGAAACGCAATCTGTTGAAGAGTTTGTGCGAATCGCATTCGAACATGTCGATCTTGATTGGAAAGAATATGTGATTCAAGACGAAAGATTTTATCGTCCTGCTGAGGTGGATTTGCTAGTAGGTGATCCTTCAAAAGCTGGACGCGATTTAGGCTGGGAGCCAGAAGTCTCCTTTAAAGGGCTTATTGAGATGATGGTTGATTCAGATATCGAATTGCTCAAAAGGGGAGATGGCGTCTTTTAAAAAACGAAGAGAGTAGAGCAAACAGTGAAGAGAATTTGACTCTTATTTTTTTGCTCCGCTTCAAAACAAAGGATAACTATGTCTGATATTAAATTTGGAACTGATGGATGGCGCGGTCGAATTGGTGCTAATTACACATTCGATAACGTTCGTCGTTGCGCCCAGGGGTTTGCCACATATATTCATCAAGCGGGTTTGGCTGATAAAGGGATTGTTATTGGTCACGATAAACGCTTCCAAGCCGAATATTTTGCCGAAGCGGCCGCTGAAGTTTTGGCTGGAAATGGTATCAAAGTTTGGTTGACGGATGGTGCCACACCAACACCAACAATTTCTTATGCTACCGTTGATAAAGAGGCTGGTGGTGCTATTAACATCACGGCTAGTCATAATCCTGCATGGGATTGTGGTTTTAAAGTGCGCGATCCACAGGGTGGGGCCATTCCACCAAATAATTTAAAGAAGATTGAAGCAGTTATTCCTGATATTACGGCCGTTAAGCGGCTAAAAATCGATGACGCGATGAGTGACGGGCTTGTAACAAAGTTTGATGCAGGACCCGCGTACGTTGAGCAAATTAACCGTTTAATTGATTTACAACCTATCAAAGATGCTGGATACAAAGTGCTCGTTGATTGTATGTGGGGCAACGGTGCAGGCTGGTTCCCTCGCCTGTTAGAAGGTGGGAAAACCACCATTCATGAAGTTCATAACAAACGAAACCCTATTTATCCTCATATGACTCGCCCAGAGCCAATTCCCCCCAATGTGGATCATGGGTTGAGCTTCGTCAAACAAGTAGGTGCTGATGTAGCTATCATCAATGATGGTGATGCTGATCGGGTTGGGTTTGGTACAGAAAACGGGGATTTTATTGACCAACTTCGTGTTTACGGATTGGTGGGCTATTATTTCCTCGAGGTACGAGGCCTTCGTGGCCCAATTGTTAAAACGATATCGACGACCAAGATGCTCAACAAATTAGGCAAAATCTACAACATTCCTATTCATGAAACTGGCGTAGGCTTTAAATACATTGCACCAAAGATGGTTGAAGTTGATGCCATGATTGGTGGCGAAGAAAGTGGTGGTTACGCTTTCCAAGGTCATGTCCCAGAGCGTGATGGCATTTTAGCCGGTATGTATTTGCTTGATTTGATGGTTCAGACTGGCAAAAAACCATCCCAATTGCTTGATTTGCTCTTTGAAAAGGTGGGGGCTCACTATTACGATCGCATTGATTCATACTTTGATGCTGATAAGAAAGCCGAAATTCAAGCGAATGTGGCAGCTGCGCGCCCAACTACCATTGGTGGATTAAAGGTGACAGATATTGTTACCATTGATGGGCACCAATTTATTATGGAAGATGGTGGTTGGTTGCTTGTGAGATTTAGTGGAACTGAACCTGTCATTCGCGTTTATTGTGAAACAACCCATGAATCACGTGTTCAAGACATCTTGGCTGATGGAATGAAAATCGCAGGTCTTTAGATTCTAAAAATTTATCTGGAAAAATTA
>JANQSK010000699.1 GCA_028284105.1 Anaerolineae bacterium | reverse complement strand
CGGCGAATGCGCACATAGGCGTCGGTGCGCTCTTGGATGGTCATTCGCGGCAACAGCTGCTGAATGCGCCACGCAACTGTGCGTCCAATATTGCCAAAGCGGTTTTTTGGCTGACGAACAATGACAACTGGGATTTTGCTTTCTCGAACCACCGCCCCTGGCACATCCCCAAACAGCACTTTATCGATGGAGCTTTCTAAGCTAGCGCCCAATATGACCATGTCGTAATCTTTGGACGCTTCTTCGACGATACCTTTGCTGACGGATACGGCCGTAATGTGCTTTGTCTTAATCCGCTCCCCTCCATCCACAAAACTAACCAGCTGTCGTAAACGCTGTTGCCCCAGCGCCTCTTCCTGTTGAACGTGCTGTGCCGTCACGTACATGACGTGCAGTTCAATCTCGCCAGCAAGCGGAGCTAAAAAGCTAAGCGCATGGGCTGTGTTGGGGCCAGCAGAGGTGGGAATAAGAATCCGTTTGATGGGTTGTAAACCAGATGAAGCCGCTTCCCCCTGAATTTCGGTGCGATCCCCACGTACTGCCGCTACAGCGCAAGAGACCCGATTAATGTTGTGCCACACGGCGCCATCCATATGCACCAACAGCAAATCGATAGACGCTTCTTCAACGATCTCATGCACAACGCTTTCTAAATCAACAGCCACAATTATGACGGGAAAGATTTGAATATCTTCGGGGCAGCGCTCTTTGGCAACGCGAATAATTTCACGTGCACTGTCAATGGTGGATGGATGAATATCGGCTGCGATGTAGGCAGCGACAAGTTGACCTTTGTTGGCTCTGGCAAGCGAGAGTCCAAGTTGCCACGTGCGACCGAGTTGATCATCAGATTGGAGTAAAACAAGTGCGCGCCAAGCCTGACTCTCGGGCAACTTTCCTTCAATGATATTCATCACGTTAAAGTATAAATTGGATAGGCAAAATGACAAGCACCTCACTAAGCTTTGTATGAGTAAGCAAACTGAACGGTTGCCTCATACCCCCACTCAGATAACAATTCGCATATGCGAAAAACTCTGTTCATACTCTTCATTTTTATCATAGTAGGATGCTCATCTGAGGCTCCAGATGCTATCGTGGGTGAGGTCTCACCTATTCAAGTGCGCGTGGTCAGTTGGGATCATGCGGCAGGTGATTTTAGGCTCTCTTTTGCCTTGCTCGATGGCCCTGATGCGGCTGACAACATTACGGCCGTATCGCTCCAAATTGTGCCCATTGACGGTGAAGAAACGGCCGTTTGGGAAGGCAACGCCACCAGCTATGATGATTATGAAATTCCTTATTGGACAGCACAGCCAACCGTAGGCACCGCTGGTTTTTGGGGTGTCAATGCAGAACTCACTACAAACGATGGTAAGACAATCGCATCAGACTTTATTATTGAAGTGGTCACTGAAAGCGGTTCGCCCGTATTGGGCGATGTGCCACCCGCCAGCCAAAACAAAACCCTTGCCACTGAACCCGATCTTGAAAACCTTAGTTCAGGGCTTGATCCTGATCCCGCTCTTTATCAGCTGACCGTGGCTGATGCACTTGAAGAAGGCAAGCCAACGGTCGTTGGATTTATTACGCCTGGACTTTGCCAAACGAAGTGGTGTGCACCCGTTTTAGGATCAGTTGATCAAGTTCGTGGTGAAGTTGGTGATTCAGCTAACTTTATCCATATCGAAGTCTTTGATGATTTTCAAGAGCTCACCTTTGTGCCCGAAATGGCAGAATGGGGGTTAGATACCCGTGAGCCTTGGGTGTTTGTGCTCAATGCAGACGGTGAAGTGACCGCCAAATTTAGTGGCCCCCTTTCACCAAGAGAGCTCGATGAGGCACTACGGCCGTTGATCGAGTAATACGGCCGTTTATCAAAAGAAACACAATTTTCCACAAAAAGCGTAGGCAATCTTCATGACAAAAATCAAACTAATTGGAATACTATTTTTTTTGGTATTGCCTACTTTGCTGATTGCTCAACAGTTGAATGCCCACGCAGAACTTCTAGAAGCCAGCCCGGCCCCTGGTGAGCTGTTGAGTGAATCTCCAGAACAAATCTTGTTGACATTTAATGAATCGTTGGGTGCTGGAAGCGATATTTTTATTTTTACAGAAGGGTTCCAATATATTGACGACATTCAGGTCTCGATAAACAATGACCAGCTGATTGCTAAGCTCCCCCCTCTTGAAAATAATGAATACAATGTCCAGTGGTCCGCTATTTCGGCAGATGGCCATTCCATCAGCGGCACCTACGCCTTTCAAATTGAATCCACATCCTCGTCAGACACCATGTTTTACTGGTTGACGGGACTCTTGTTGATTGGGTTTCTATTTATTGGCGTGGTATTCTGGAGACAACGAGGTAAACATGAGATTGCTCCTAACGGGGTTTGAGCCCTTTGGTAAACAAGACATTAATTCATCCGAACAAGTTATTCAACAGCTAGAAGGCAAATCTTTTGAAGGGGTTGAGCTATTTACGGCCGTACTCCCCGTCGACCGCTTTGATGGTCCCGATAAGCTGCTCCGGAAAATCATGAACATCCAGCCTGATGCCGTCATTAGCTTAGGCCAAGCGGGCGGACGACACGCCATTTCCATTGAGCGGGTCGCGGTCAATTTGCTTGACTATCGCATCCCTGACAACGGCGGCAATCTTGAAACGGACAAAACGATTCAGGTTGATGGGGCTGATGCCTACTTTTCCACACTGCCTACACGAAGTATGGTGAACAGCCTCCTTGAAAATGGCATTCCAGCCGAACTTTCTCTTTCAGCAGGAGCTTTTTTGTGTAATCAAGTGATGTATGAAATGCTGCATCATCTCAAAACATTTAAACAACCCACCAAAGCGGGCTTTATTCATTTGCCCTTCTTACCAGAACAGGCCGCCAGCGAAACGGCCGTTCGGCCCTCCATGAATCTTGAAACACAATGTAAAGGGATCGAGCTTTGTATCCAACAGTTAAGCACAGTGAAAGCTGTAGGATAAGATAATCATAGCCAGAGCGGCAGAGTTCGCCTTCGATAGGCTCAGGCGGCTTAAAATAAATCAAATGTGACCTTTTTCAAAATCCGTTGTCAAATAAGTGGAGTAAGGGAAAGAGCTAGTAGCGGCCCATGTTGAACATCTCAACGTGGGCCGTTTTGATTTAAAAACCCCCATCAGTAAACCATCAGAATTTATTCAGAATCCAATCAAGACATTCAAATCTCGATCTCTTATGCTTTCAACTGTAACGATTGTTTAGTTATTTAAAAATTCGTTGAGTATCTTAAGCAGAAATTCGTTTCTGGGGCCCAACTCTCAACGAGTTCAAACCACTTTATTGGAGGACTCGTAAGATGCTCGCAACTGTTGAACGTAAAATTATGTATTGGATTTTGGCTGTTTTGGCGGCTTTGATGTTGCTGGGCGCCCCTTTTGTGGCGCAATCAGTTTCAGCAAACTGTGAAGGGACAAATACTTCCGTCTGCAAAGGCTAATTTCTAAGACAAAACATCAATAAAATATAAAAAGCTCTCCACAAATAAGGAGAGCTTTTTTCTTGTCACGGTCGTGTCACGACAACGCGTTATTGTATTCACAACAACCTTCTTTGACGCGAAAATATACACAATTTTTGCAACCTACTCCTCTTATTGGCCTCCTTCAACCCACAGCACACATTGAGGGAGGCCTCCTCTTTTTTCAATCTCTTCTCCTTAATTCTGACCGATTTTTATTTTTTATACTTATTTATATCGGTCAGAATTGATCTTATTCTATTGTGGCTTGTGACATTGGAATCCACTGAAATTCAGAGGTGATTCGTTCATCAAGGATTGGTAGAGGCTGATTGGTGAAAGCATCGTAAGCTCGAAGCGTCAAACCAATCGTTTGACCTGATACGGCACTGTCAGATGTTGTAACAAAGTGAGGAGCCGTTACCTGTGAACCTGCAATCCACTTTAAAGTTGGAATGGCACCCATGGCTGGTATCGAATCTTCTAAATCCCACCACGCCCATTGAAATTGGTCATCTTCAAAACCAATGAGTCGCACTGATACGGCCGTATCTCGCAAAATGGGTTGACCAGATGCAAACTTTAATCGAGCAACAAACGTTTCGTTAGGGGATAACGGCCGTTCTGTCGGAAGCATGCCGCCACCCATCCAAACCATCGTTTGGCCAAGGGGAACGTAATGGGTAATTTCTTGAGGGGCAGGTGCAGTCCAATTATCCATTAATCGCCCCCAACTCCCGATCAACTGAGGCAACTGATATGATGCAGTCGCCCCATCATCAATAATCGTTGAAAAATAGCCAGCCTCTGTTTGCCAATGTAAATAAAGGCGCGTGCGATTTGGTAACGTCTGATCCCAATCGTATCCAACCAGTGCCCAAGTATCTTCAACAACTGGTGCAAATATTCGGTTTTGAGTCACTGGTGCAAAAGGTTGAGCAATGGCTTGAACATTGCCTGCATTTTCACGTTGCCCCCCACTCCCTATGAAGATGGCATAATCTCCCGGTTGGCTTCCAGGACGAAGTGTCAGCCAAAATCGAGTTTGGGTGAGCCCTTGCTCTGCGGGTATCACGGTTCGATCGTCCTGCCCGTAAAGCAATCCATTAAACCCAACCAAGTGAATAAATAGGTTCTGGGGCACATCACTTTGTTCAGAATCCCAAGCAACTGTAATAGGAAAGGCATTTCCAATAACGGCCGTTTCTACCCCTACGTCAACACCTAGTAGATTAATATCACCTAATCGCACATCAACAGGCTGCGCAGTTTCAGGAAGCTCAAGCAATGGATCATTTGAATATTTAAAGGCCTCCCCGACTGGCTGAGCAATTGGGAGCCCCCGGTATGCATCGGGATCAAAATGGGTGGCAATCACAGAACGGCCGTTTTCTAATTCGGCCGAAATTCGATTTGCCCACGTTTCACCATATGAAGGACCATCAGGAGACACAAAGCGAACTTCAACATCTTGTCGAATGCCATCAACATCTTGAACATACCGCAAAGGGGTAAACCAATGCCAATCAGCTAAGATAATTGAATTAGGCTCAGCAAGCTCAAGCAGTTCGGCAACCGTATCGCGTGTATCTGACACAGTGTGTATATATTGGAAACTCGGCCAATTATTGACGCCTTGAACAATCCCAGCCAATAGTAAGCCAGATAAAACAACATTCTTGAGAAGGAGCTGGTTCATG
>JANQSK010000610.1 GCA_028284105.1 Anaerolineae bacterium | reverse complement strand
AAAGAGTTCGAAACGATGATCGATTTTATGGCACAACATCGAATCAAACCCCTTATTTACAAATCATTCCCGTTTGAAAGTGCTATTGATGCGTTCAACATGTTGGCAACGGGTAAACAAGTTGGCAAAATCACCATTCATCAATAAAGAATAATTTCCTACGAAGAAACTTGAGAGGTCTATGATGAATAATGAAACAATAAATCGCTGCGGCTGGTGCGGCACAACCGATCAACTGTATATCGACTATCATGACCAAGAGTGGGGTGTGCCAATCTATGATGACAAATTGCTTTTTGCCAAGCTGATCTTGGATGGTGCTCAGGCAGGACTAAGCTGGATTACGATATTGCGAAAACGAGAAAACTATTGGAATGCATTTGACCAGTTTGAAGCTGAGAAGATTGCTCGATACGATGAGGCGAAGGTGGCTGAACTGCTTCAGAATCCTGGCATTGTTCGCAATAAACTGAAAATCAATGCCACAATCAAAAATGCTAAAGGTTATTTGGATATTATGGAAAAGGAAGGCCCTTTTTCAACCTTTTTGTGGGATTTTGTAGATGGGAAGCCTATCCAAAACAGTTGGAAAACATTGAGTGAGGTTCCAACTGAAACTGAACAATCTCGAGCAATGAGCAAGGCATTGAAAAAGCGCGGGTTTAGCTTTGTTGGTCCAACTATTGTGTATGCATTTATGCAGGCTGTGGGGATGGTAAATGACCACGTGACGACTTGTTTTCGGTATGAAGAATGTCGATTGATGGCTAAGTGATGCCCTGTTCACGATTTGGCCGGTTAACCATGACCATTTGATAGGAAATCGGAAAAGATTGTGAGGATCGTGCTGATTAACGGCATCATTTAGGTGATAAGGTGTGAGAAACGGCCGTTTCTCTCAAAAGAGTTAGATGAACGGAAAACCACTATCAAAATTTATTTCAAGCAGTCGCTTTCCGCTCACCAATAGTGACTTCTTAACGCAAGTCTACAGTACAAATAACATCAGTTGATTAGTTAGACAGGCTCATGTTTTTGAGACCTACTCAAATTGACCGCCCGCAAGCGGACCAAACACAATTACATCTGCTACGATACGGTCCCCTGATTGAGTGCCCCAAACTTGAATCTCCATATCCTTTTTGATTTCATCATTGCTAGAAACGGCGCGAATCTCCTGGGTGATTGTTATTTCTCCTGAACTGTCTGGGAGCTGGCTCGCTAAATCGGTCACGTCGCGATAGACAAGCGTGTCTTGAGTTAGCACCACTTCCAATTCTGGACCCGTTGTACTTGGAATAAGCGTTGTTGTTTGTTCGCCTGTGGTCCCGTCGACATCCACTTCTACTGAAAGTTCAATGGCACCTGTGCCAACTGTGAGTGAATTATCTTCTCTGTCAAGAATAATGCCTGAACTGATTGACCGTTCACTGGGTAGTTCTGGGGCGGGTAAAATGGTGGTTCGAACACTCACAGGAGGGCCATCCCCTTCTACCTGAATCGACTCCATAACACGAGCCCCACTGGCTGGTGCAGCGGCTACAGCACTGTCCTGTTGGGTAAACAGCCTAACGGCCGTATATGCTCCCGATGCCAACAAAACCGTGACTAATAGTCCAATACTCGAAAATAAAATAACTTTGCGATTCATCAATTTGTCCTTTATTGAATAGTCTAGAATTGGAGCGCAACACGATGCGCTCCAATTCTTTTTTAAATAAAATCTAACTAACGAGGTTCAGAAAATACGATTAGTTCTGCGACCACTCGGTCCCCACGTTTTTCACCCCACACCTGAATATTGGCACCTTGAGGCATCTGGTCGGGTTGGGAAACGGCCGTTATTTCCTGATGCAGCGTTTGCTCTTTTGACTCTGAGGCGGTTAAGCTAACTTCTGTCACATCCCTGAAAAACTGGGTGTCACGATTCACGACGACTTCGATTTCTGGACCGCTATGATCAACAGAGGTACTCGTTTCTCCATTAATCACACTCACATTGACTGAAATTGACCCTGTGCCTACAAAATAACTGTTGTCAATTTCTCGAACGAGAACACCTCCCGCTTCTGAGGGCCGCTTTGGCAACTCTTCAGCTGGTAAAATGATGGTTTTAACTGTAACCGGGTTACCTGTACCATCATCAGTAACGTCTTCAAAAATCATTGTTCCAGCAGGGAGGTCTCCCTCGCTATTTTGAGCTGACAATAGCTGAACGGCCGTAAATGTTCCTGCACCAATAATTGCCAGTAAAATGACACCACCAACGATGTATAAAATATTTCGATTCATTTCAAACCTTCCTTTTTGAGTAATTGATTTTTTTTATTTGCTCAAAGCCACACAAAATTATTCGTAGCGCAATGCTTCAATTGGATCGAGCCGAGCGGCACGGATTGCTGGATAAAGACCAAACAACAGCCCGATGATGAGTGAGACTCCAAATGCCAATGGAATACTGTCCGGGTCGAGGAGGGCGACCCCTTGATTTAAGTTGGCAACAAAAGGAATGCTCAAGACGCCAACGGCAATGCCTAAAACACCCCCTAGTCCGCTAATCAAAACGGCTTCGAGTAGAAATTGACTTACAATATCCTGAGGACGCGCGCCAACCGCCATGCGGACGCCGATTTCGCGTGTTCGTTCGGTGACGCTCACAAGCATCACATTCATAATGCCTATTCCTCCAACGACGAGCGATACAATCGCCATCGCTGCCAACAGGAATGAGAATGTTCTTGCTGCCTGCTGCTGCGCCCCAAGAATGTCCTGACGAGTTGTCATCTCGAAATCATCTTTCCACTCACCAATCTCATCCCGATCGACGTTGTGGCGTTCACGTAGATAATCGATAATCTGTTGCCGAGCCTTACCCATCTGGCTTTCGTCAGTGACCCGTGCCACAATTTGCACTGAAGGTGGCTCATCAAAGAGATTGTGAATGGCCGTGCTGATGGGCATGTAGAATGCTTCGTTTGGTCGTGCTTGATTGCGTAAAGCGGGGTTGGTTACCTCGAGTTCGGTCAGAACACCGATGACCAGACATTTTCGTCGATTAACCCAGACAACTTCATCAAGTGGGTTGTCGCCTCCAAACAGGTCTTTCGCCGTTTTTTGACCTAAGACACAAACATCAGCATTGGAAAGCACTTCCGCAGGGGTAAAGAAACGGCCGTTGCTCACAAAAGCATTTGTCGTCAAAGGCTCCCCATCTGGCCAATCAACCGGTTGAACATTTCCTTGGGCGGCTACCGTTTCAAGCCCATCAGCGGTACTGCCCGAGACCAACATGTCGAGCACATTAAAATCACGTCTGATCTTGCCGTTGCCGCTTATTGACATGATGACTTTGCTGACCATCGGCACCGTTTGGGACATATGTAGACCATCTTCATAAGAAAGAATCTCTCCAACGGGGACAAAATCCCCTTGATCAAGCCTTTCTTTGACACTGATCTGCACCATATCTGCACCAAGATTGCGGAAGTTGGCTTCCACGGCTGCCCTTGCCCCATTACCTAAAGCCAGCATGCTAATGACCGAAGCCACACCAATAACAATGCCTAATGTGGTGAGCACAGCTCGCAGCACATTGCTACTAATACCCGTGAGTGCAGTTTGTATCGTTTTAAGTGGGGTCATGTTGGCCTGCCCATGATTTGCCCATCTTGCATGTGAAAGATAGTGCCTGCTTGATTTGCTACATCTGCATCGTGGGTGACGAGGATGATGGTACGGCCGTTATGATTGAGCTCAGTTAATAAGGTAAGGATGCCGGCTCCGGTCTGACTATCTAGATTTCCCGTTGGCTCATCCGCTAAGATCAAGGCTGGGTTTGTGACTAATGCGCGGGCAATAGCGACACGCTGGCGCTGCCCACCAGAAAGTTCTGTTGGTTTATGGTGCATCCGATCTGCTAACCCCACTTGTTCTAAAGCGGCCTTAGCTGCACTTTTTTCATTCAACTTAGCTTTCTGGCGATAGAGCAGTGGCAACATGACATTGTCTAATGTGCTTAGTCGCGGCAGCAGATTGAATGATTGAAAGACAAACCCCAAATTTTGATTTCGAACAGAAGCCCTTGCTTGCCTTGATAGCCGACTGACGTCTTGCCCGTTGAGCCAATAACGGCCGTTTGTGGGCGTATCCAGACAGCCTAGCAGATGCATTAGAGTGGATTTCCCGCTGCCAGAAGGCCCCATTAACGCGATAAATTGTCCATCTTCCACTTGAAAGGTAACCGCTCGTAAGGCATGTACGACGTCATCACCCATCTGGTATTGCTTGCTCAATCCATCAACAGAAATAAGAGGTTGGGTTTCATTGGTCTGTGTTAAAAAGCTACTCACCGACAACCTCCTCCCCTTCTTGGAGACCATCTAGTACGGCGATGAAGACATCACCCCGTAAACCAACTGAAATTTGTTGATCGACTACAGCGCCATTACGCCACACTTCTACAGAAGCGGTTCCATCAGATCGTGCCGCCACTAAGGCTCTGGGTAATCGCAAAACATCCGTGATATTTTCAATAAGTAAAGAGGCATCGGCTGTCATGCCGGGGTATACACCATCAGGCAAAGGCTCATCTAAATCGAGATAGACGTGATAAAGTGGTCGAGGCTCGCCCACAACACGTTGAGGTACAAGGCGAGCTACTATTCCTGTAACAGCAACGTCCGGT
>JANQSK010001131.1 GCA_028284105.1 Anaerolineae bacterium | reverse complement strand
CCCAAAACGGGATATACATCCGAAGCGTTAATTTTTCTTGCTCCTCCATAACGGCATACAACTTGGCTTGTTCAATATCTCCGTCCATATTGTGAACGCTTGTAATGCCGTGCTGGGCGCAAAGCGCTAAGCCTAATTGGGTGATTTTGATTGAATCCTCTAATGTGGGTTCTGGTTGCGCCTGGTTGACAAAATTCATGGCGTCCATTTCATAAAGCTCACCGGTTGCCAAGCCATTTTCATCTACGGGTATAATTCCATTTTCGAGAGGTTGAGTTGTGCCATGGGTTAATCCTAAAACCTTAAGCGCTTTACTGTTAACAAAGGTGCTATGCATATCAAAGGCCGTAAGGGCTAACGGCCGTTCTGATTCGATTTCATCTAAATATTGTCGCGTAAGCGGGGTTGATTCAGTGGGCAGGGCGTATGAAAGGCCATTTCCTAAGACCCACTCTTGCTCTGGGTTTTCTGTTGCCCAAGCTTGAACAATTGATTTTAACGCCTCCATGCTGTTTGCTTCGTATAGCTGTGCGCCTAGCAAGGTGGCTGAGCCCCATGCTAAATGGAAATGGCTGTCAATAAATCCAGGTAACAAGGAACGGCCGTTGGCATCAATTACACGACAATCCTCAGGAGCCTGCCGCCTAGCTTCTTCGTTTGAACCCACAAACAAAATTTTATTGCCGCTTACCAAAAGAGCTTCTGCCGTTGGATTCTTTTCATCAACGGTGTAAACCTTCGCATTGTGTATGAGTAGAGCTTGGGACGCCATGGGAAATTTAAAAGGAGGGGCGCTCCTTGGAGCGCCCCTCAAATAATGTTTTATTGGGAAGATTTAACGGCTGTCCAAAGCTCATCGTAGAGCAGTGCAGCGTCGTCATCAACCTCTGTTAACCAAATCAATTTCTCTTGAACATCTTCCGTTGGATAAATGCTTGGATCTTCTAAGATTTCTTCGAGGATGAATTCATTGGCAGCTAAGTTCGGGCTACCATAATAGGTATAGTTCGTGATGCTAGCACCTACCTGTGCATCCAAAAGATAGTTCATAAAGTGAACGGCCGTGTTATACCGTTCCGAAGAGGCCGTTACACAAATATTATCTAACCACTTTACAGCACCTTCTTCTGGAATTGAGTAATACCAGTTGCCATCTTCAGCTTCGTCATCGTAGGTTTCATAATAGGCTTGGGCGACACCACCACTCCAGCCATGTGAAAGAATGACCTCATCTGGAACCAACAAGGATGATGGATAATCTTCACTGTTAAATGTTTTCCAGAAAGGTTTTGCAGCTAAAATCGTTTCTAAGATTTGATCAAGCTCACCCGGATCTGTGGTGTTTGGATCGAGGCCAAGATAGATAGCTGCGGCTGCTGGTAATTCCCGAGGATCATTCAAAACATTGATGCCACCATCAGAATATTGGCTCAAGATTTCTGGGTCAAACATGACTGCCCAGCTTTCTGGTGGATTGGCTTCGAAATACTCATTGCCGGCCCGATATCCAATACCTGTTGTTCCCCATTGGTAAGGAACGCAATGTTGGTTACCTGGATCAAACGGAGCATTCATGAATTGAGGGTCCATGTTTTCAACATTATCAAATTGTTCAAGGTCAATTTCTGCGAGCAATTCCAAATCAATCATGATTGAAACCATGTAATCGCTTGGGAAGATAACATCATACCCTTCAGCACCCGCTTGTAATTTGGCAAGTAGGTCTTCATTGGATGCGTAGGTGTCGTAGATAATTTCAACACCAAATTCTTCTTGGTAATCAACAAGAATTTGTTCGTCAATATAATCTGCCCAGTTGTAAACACTTAGCTGATCTGCTAATTCACCTGAGGCTTCCCCACCGCTTTCAGATGGTCCACCACCTGGACCGCCGGGGCCACCGCCACAGGCTGCTAGCAACAAGGCGATCAATAAGAGTGCACAGGTTAATAAAAATTTCTTCATTTGATTCTCCTTAAAAATTTCTTCTTCTATTTTCTTTCTTCTATTTTCTCCCTATTCATCTTTTAGTCTGTGCGACGTTGAATAAGAAGGGAAATAACAACTAAAATGGTTGATCCTAAGAACATCAAGGTCGAAATGGCGTTGATTTCTGGCGAAACCCCAAAACGTATCTTAGAAAATATCAAGACGGGTAATGTTGTTGATCCAGGTCCTGCCATAAAAAAGGTGATGACAAAATCATCGAGTGAGAGTGTAAATGCAAGCAACGCGCCCGCCACAATTCCAGGTAGCAAAAGCGGCACCGTCACCCTTCGGAAAGTCTCCCATGGATTAGCTCCTAAATCGGCGGCGGCTTCTTCAAGGGTAGAGTCCATGTCTGCCAATCGTGCCCGAACGACAATCGCAACAAAAGAAATGTTGAAAGCGATGTGGGCGATCAGGACGGTATACCGACTTAATGAGACGCCTAAAAGTACAAAAAACAGTAATGTTGAAAGCGCCATCACAATATCAGGAATGATGATTGGTAGATAAAGAATGGCGTCATACGTGACTTTGCCCCAGAACTTAAAGCGTTCCATGGCAATTGCTGTCAGCGTTCCCAATATGGTGCTAACAATAGTTGACCAAATCGCAATCCATAAACTGTTGCCAAGCGCATCTCGAACGGCTGGGTCTCTAAATACCTCTCCATACCAATGTGTACTGAATCCTGTCCAAACACTTACAAAGCGATTGTCATTAAATGAGTAAATGATCAAAATGACAATCGGTAAATACAAAAAGATAAACATCCCAACTGCCAGCCAAGAGAGGGCGCGTTGATTAAACGATTTGCGTACTTTTCGTCGTAGAGGAATAGGTGCTGTTGTCATGCGGTTTCTTCACCTCCAACTCGGAAATAAATCATGATGGCAATGAGCATAATGGTCATCATGATGAAGCCAATGGCGGAGCCAAATGGCCAATCTCTTGCCGTCATGAACTGTTGTTGAAGTAAATTTCCTAGCAAAGCAACTTTTCCACCACCCATTAAAGCAGGTGTGACATAGGCTCCGAGTGACGGAACAAAAACAATGATTGCAGCGGCGACGATGCCCGGGAGTGAAAGTGGGAGAAGAATGCGCGTTGTGCTGTAGTAGTTGTTTGCTCCTAAGTCAGAAGCGGCCTCTAAAAGGGACCAATC
>JANQSK010000559.1 GCA_028284105.1 Anaerolineae bacterium | reverse complement strand
AGAAGAAGACGACCAATCCCAATTCGTTATTGATTATTTGACGCTCTTAGGAGAAGCGCAAGCCCTAGAACGGGAAATTAATTTAATTTTCTCAAATCCTGAAATTGCCAATCCTGATGAAAAATCGACAGACCTTCAAATGAGCTTCGATGAAAAACGGACTGCGGTTGAAGAAAAACGGCCGTTAGCTGAAGCCATTATCCAAGACCAAGTCGGGCAGGTGCTTATTGAGCAAGGGTTTGAGGTTGCGGGGCGCGTATGGCCACCGGTCATTATGCACATGTCTCCATTACCTTCATTTCTGATGGTGTCCCCTCGGGATCGGATAGAGCGTTTGCACTCTTATACATTGGTCAATGGCTTACCCACCCCCGATAGAGAAGAGATCGAAACGGCCGTTTATGATGACCTCACATTATCTGGGCTTGTCGTGCCTATCGGGGGATTAGGCACCTTTCCCTCTATGATCCAAGAAACGACCAATATCAATTGGCTCGTTGAGGTCACTGCACACGAATGGTCACACCACTGGATGGGTTTTTATCCAATTGGGATCAACTACACGATAGATCCACAGGTTCGCGTGATGAATGAAACAACGGCTTCAATCATCGATCGGGAGATTGCCGATATTGTAATTGAGCGGTTTTATCCAGAGTTTGTTCCCGCTCCGCCTCCAGAAAACCCAGCCCCACCACCTGATCCTGATCCAGATACGCCACCGCCATTCGACTTTCGTGAAGAAATGGCCGTCACGCGCATTGAGGTCGATCGATTATTAGCAGAGGGGGAAATCGATGAAGCTGAAGCATATATGGAAGCTCGCCGAATCATTTTTGTAGAAAATGGATACAACATTCGGAAACTTAATCAAGCCTACTTTGCCTTTTACGGAGCTTACGCAGCCCAACCTGGGGGGGCAACAGGGGCAGATCCCATTGGACCAGCGGTTCGCGAGGTTCGGGCATTAAGCCCAACGCTCCGTGAGTTTATGGATAATATGGCTCAGTTGGGAAGTTTTGCAGAAATGGAGGTGTTGATAGATGAATTAAAAAGTTCAGATTAACGAATTTCCCTTATGTGTAGAACAAAAAGTGTCTTGAAATAAAATCACCAATTTAAACTTTTGTTCTCCTTGAAGTAATTTTCATTACCTAATTTTATTTTCAAGATATTTGTTGAAAATTACTTATGCTTCATCCTCTTGTAATTCTTTGACAACGTCACGCAATGGCTTAATCATCCGCTGAACTTCTTCCCAATGACTATCACGGGTTGGGAGTTCAAGGTATCGTTCAAGATCAGCCAGTGCTTCCGGAAAACGGCCGTTATCCTGTAAAGCCATTGCCCGATTTAATAACGCCACCCCATTATCTGGTTCCTCGTCCAAAATTGCATCAAAAATGGTTAGCGCCTCATCATGGCGACCAAACTCACGACTCAGCAACACACCTTTGTGTAATCTTGCGGCCGTAAATGATGGATCGACTTGATAAGCACGTTCAAAATAATGAATGGCACGCTCATGCTCTGAAAGCATTACATTGGCATGTCCAAAGTACCGGTGAAGCCCACCCCAGGTAAACAGCGCCCATGACCAGAGAAATTTAAACATAATTGAAGTATATCAGGATTCCAAAGGTAAAATTCCACTATCACATGAATTATTCAGTCAGGTAAACAAAAAGCGGGTTGCAATGAACCACCCGCTTTCAATTCAAATCAGTAATGACTTATAAAATCAAGTCATTATTCGTGTTCAGCAAGCCACTTTTCGAGTTCCATAGCCGCACCACATCCCTGTCCAACTGAGGTTGCAATTTGACGGAAGTGATTGTCTTGGATTTCGCCGGCCGCATAAACACCAGGGATATTAGTGCGATAGCGTTCATCCGTAATAACGTACCCTTGTTCATCCATAGCAAGCTGGTTGACCAAGAATTGGCTGTTAGGATAGTGTCCGATAAAGATAAAGACACCGTCTGTATCGCGAACAGTTTCTTCACCGGTTTTTACATTTTTAACCTTCACGTGGTCTACAACACCATTCCCATTGATCTCTTCAATGACGGTATCCCAAACAAATGAAATTTTTTCATTGGCTTTCGCACGCTCTTGCAAATTGACACTGGCTCGCAATGAGTCACGACGATGCACCACTTCAACTTTATTGGCAAACTTTGTCAGGAATAATCCTTCTTCCATTGCGCTATCACCGCCGCCTACGACAACGACATCTTTGCCACGGAAGAAAAAGCCATCACAGGTACCACAATAGCTGACACCACGTCCAACATACTCTTCTTCGCCGGGTACATTTAAGTGGCGTGGAGAAGCCCCAGCGGTCACAATCACACCATCAGCTTGGTATGTTTTGCCATGGGTCTTGACGGTAAATGGAGGCCCACTCGTGAAGTCGACTTCGGTGACCTCATCAAATTCAAATCGTGCACCAAAGCTCTCAGCTTGTTTTTGCATGACTTCTACCAACTCAGGACCAGTAGGTGTTTTTTCTTCGGACCAAAAACCTGGGTAATTTTCTACCTCATGGGTAATTGAAATCTGACCACCCAGTTGCATCCCTGAAATAACAAGCGGATTTAATTGCGCGCGGGCAGTGTAAAGTGCTGCTGTAATCCCAGCTGGGCCAGAACCAATAATAATGACGCGTTCTCTTTCCATAATACTTTTTGATGACCTCTCAGTTTGAGCCTAATCGTGCTATTTGCACGTTATTTTTTTAATTTATATTTTTTATGTGATTGACAGAAAGTTTTCTAAAAAAATGTCTTACAAAGACTGTCAATCACCGAGTAAATCACAATTATTGAACCAAATTTAATTTTTAAATCTTTTTGTAATTTACCTAAATAGAAGAAAGGATTTTTGATAAAAATCAAGCAACCTTGTTATGTCCACTCATGGACTAGAAGGTTATTGTCTGAGTCTATTTTTAACAACTTTTTCCCGTCGCCTAAATTATAGACGATGGTTTTAGTAAATTTCTTACAGTTTTAGCTGGCGCTTATTTTGCATTGTTTTCTAAGGGAAGATGAATCGTAAATGTTGTTCCTTTGCCAACAATGCTATCGACTGCTATACGGCCGTTATGTTGTTCGACAATCGTTTTGGCCACTGAGAGTCCTAAACCGGTCCCCTCTGCTGATTCACTACCAGGGATTCGATAGAATCGTTCAAATAGATGTTCAATATCCTGTGGTTCGATTCCGGCCCCTGTATCTTC
>JANQSK010000555.1 GCA_028284105.1 Anaerolineae bacterium | reverse complement strand
TTATCGCGTCCCAATTTTAGATGAATGGGAGCACCATCAAAACGCTCAGATATAGATTTCAAACCAATCTTGATGATATTTTCAACATCCGTTGATTGATGGAGCTGGGTTGTAATCTCGTTGAGCCACACTTGATCGGTTGCTTTTAATTGAGTTTTTTCAAGGAGACGAATATTTTCAATGGCGATGGCTAATTGATCCGCCATTGTTTGTAAAGTGTCAACCAAATCTTCATCAAAGACATTAGGTTCCGTACTTTGCACGGTCAATGCGCCAATAATGCGTTGAGGAACACGCAGCGTAAGGGCCAATTCTGACCGAGTGTCTGGCAGATATCTGTTTTTTAGCCACTCATCATCTTTTAGAACGTCTTGGATAATACGAGGGATACCATCAGCCGTTGCACCCCCGATCAATGATTGTCCACCAACCGTTAATTGGTGATTGGCTGCAATTTGAATTTGCCCAGCTTCACCTGTACCAGCTTCTAGAATAGCTTCCTGGTTTGTTTCATTAACTAAAAATAGACCGACATAGTAAAGCTCAAATTGCTCTTTGATTAGGTTTACAGACGCCTGTAAAAGCTCTGTCAACGATTGAATACGCGTTGCAGAGGCAGCAACTTTTGCCGCAGTTTGTAATTGAACCCTTTGTCGTGATTGCACTTGAAGTGCGCTTTGAATCTCTTGCAATTGCAATATGTTGTTAATCGCGACGCCTAACGGTCCTGAAATCGTTTCAATCAAAGAAATTTCTTTTGACGTAAAGGCTTCTTCGCCTTCAATAACGAGTACACCAAGGAGTTTAGAAGAAACGAGTAGGGGCACTCCTAGCCAGAACCCAGTTTCATTTCCGACACTAAAGGTGTTGTATTGTTTTTTCACTTCTTGAGATTTTTCAACTTGGAGTACTTCACGCGTGCGAGCAACATGCCCACTTAACCCCATCGTCATCGGCATAGGAGGAATCTCGGTTAAGTCCAATTCCTGACCGTACTCATGGGCATAGACCCATTTAAGTGTTTCCTCTTCTGAGTTGGCGAGCATAATTGCGACGCCTGAAGCCTCGATAAGCGACAATATTTCACGACGACTTCCTTTGAAAATCTCTTCTAGAGTGGAGGCCTGAGCTAAAACACTGCTCAATCTGAGTAAGCTGCTAAATTGGGCCAATTGTCCACGAGTATTTGAAGTCAAGATAGCGTTTGTTAAAACTGTGGCCGCTTGATTTGAGAGTGCCTGAGCAAATTGAACCTCAGAGCTTGAAAAAGGTTTCGAGTGCTGTGGTCTAAATAAAGTGGTAATACCCAAAGCCTCTTTCCCATGAATTAATGGGATTTCGAGGAGGTGGTATTGGTTGGTTTCTTCAAGTTTAGCCTGATCGATGGTATTGATATGTGAATCTTTCAGGTTGATTGTTCGGATTTTTTGCTCTTGTACCGTTGTAAAGCTGGCATTTGCAGTGGAGAATGAGACCTCATGCTCTAACGGGAGGTATTCTCCAGTTTCGTCGTCTGATTTTTTGATGTAATTAGCCTGATTGCTTAAGCGATTGCTGTCTTTATCCCAGCTTGAAATTTGACACAATGAGGCATCTAAATAGTTGGAGAGAGAATAAGCCACACGCCGGTAAATTTCGCCAGTATCAAATGTTTCTGTGAGGTAATTGTTGAATTCAAATAAGATTTTGGCTTCATTAAAACGGTTTTCTGACTCAGCATAAAGGATTGCATTGTCGATATTGACTGCTAGCTGATTGGTCATGATTTCAAAAGCTGCAATGTCTTGATCATCAAGCATGCTTTCTGTTCTGCTGTGTAGGTCTAGAACGCCTTTGATTTCACCTCGAGAAACCAGCGGAATGGCCAGTTCAGACTTTGTTTCTTTAATGAGATTCTGTAAGGCAGGAATTGCGCTTGAAGGAGCACCAATTTGGGATTGCTTTGTTTGAACAACGGCCGTTACTAATGATGCTTCATCTAAAGACAATTGGAAGCCTTGTTCAATGAGTTCCTCGCCGACAGCCCCAGTTGCTTCTTGCAATCGTAATATTTCCGCTGAGGCATCAAAGAGGTAAATTGCTACATGATAAAAGCCAAAGCGATCTCGAATCAAATTCACACTATTCTTGAGCAGAACGTCTAAATTGAGCGATTGCCCTGTTAATTGAGCTACTTCTGAACTGAGTTGAAGGAGGTTGGAATTTCTTTGAAGCTGGCTGTTTTTCTGATAAATGTCGCGATTGAGCCGCTGAGTAATGCGTACATTGTCATTTAGTTCCCGTGCAGTGACCCAAATGGTTATACAAATCCCAACGGTCGTTAACAAATAGCGACTGATATCAAGAAATGTGAATTCATCTGTAAATAGAAAGAGAAGACTGGCGATGGTTATTGTGACGACGGCATATATGGTGCTGGTTCGAACAGAATCCAAAACCGCAATGGAAACCACACCAATAAGCATAAGGTATGGAATAGCCAGGTTGGGGTTCAGGCTAAATTCAATGAAAAAGATAATGATTGTGCCGGCTGAAAAAAGATGGGATGCTCGTCGAATACGGCCGTTTCTGGCCCACCACCAACAAACTGCAAGCAGGATAAATAAGTAGGGGAGAACCCGGCTAACGAACGTAAATGTTGGCATTTCTGGGTTTGTAATCAACGTTTGAAGAACAGAGAAAAACAAAAACCCAATATTTACAAACGCTAGCAGTAAGACCAAGAATTGAATGAGACGCCCTTTTCGCAAAATCTCATCGTCTTGTGAGTTGATGTGCAGAAATCTATTTTTGATTGAAAGTAGGAATGGTCTCATAGGGAAAATTGAAAATTTCGGCGTAACAGACAGATTGCCAAACTATTCTGAATCCCCAAAAATGAATTCAGAAAACCCCCTGCGGATTTACAGAGGGTGATTTGAAAATTTTAGAGGAAAGTTAAATTAAATACCCAAATCCCAAACTTCTTCGCCTTCTAAAATACGGCGAATTTGCTCAGGGAACAAATCAGCATCAAGCGGTTTTGATAAAAAGCCATCAAAACCAGCCGCTTTTGCCTTGTTCATTTCCTCTTGACTACCGTGTGCTGTGACGACAACGACACGGGTGGCGCTTAAACGTTCATCTTCACGGATTTGGCGGAGTGCATCATACCCATCTTCATGGGGTAATCTTAGGTCCATCAAAATCAGGTCAACCTGTTGCATAGTATTTGCAAAATCGACCACACCCCAGCCGGTTGTTTTCCATTCACATTTTTGAACACCCATAAATGCCAGAAGACGGGCAATTAACACGAAGTTAGATACGTTATCTTCGACTACTAAGATGTGGGCATTTTTGGGATCGACTGTGGTTTTTGTACGCTCGTTTTCCATGATTAATTCTCTACTCATTGTCCCAAGACTTTTATTCGTTCTGTGAATGAAAATTTCCAGATAAGTATGATTCTACTTGTCTGGGTAATAAGTCGACGTTGATCGGCTTATTGATAAATCCGTTACATCCAGCTTGAAAGCTTCGTTCGCGGTCTTCTTTTAATACATTGGCTGTTAAAGCCACAATGGGTGTTTCTCGTAATCGAGAGAGTTCACGTAATTTAGAAGTTACGGTGTACCCGTCAATTTGAGGAAGCTGTAGGTCAATAAGAATCAGATCCGGTGTTTGATTTTGAACATAATCAAGACCTGCAAACCCATCACACACGCCAATCACATCAAATCCTGCCGCGCTAAGGACCCGATTGACTAGTTTGCGATTATCACGGTTATCTTCAATATATAAGATGGTCGGATGATTTTGAGTCATGATTCTCTTGGTTAAAACAAATCATTGATTTGTTTTGAATACTTAGGAAACAGTCCTAAGTATTGATCCTGCTTCCTTTTTTTATTGCTTACACTCTCAATGAGATTTTCTAATAATAACGGTTAATAGAGTGGAAGACCGTAAATGTTGCGAAAAAAGCCCCCTGATTTGATTAGGAACTTTTACTCATTTATCCATAGGTATCCACTTCTGGCATGTAAGGTGACTGGTTGATTGACGCGAAGCGGCGCTTGCTTTGTCTCTAGTTGATTCTGTAAGGTGTCTGGTAAATCAGCAAATCCGTCGAAATGCTGATCTTCTTGACTACTATTAAAGGCAATAACGGCCGTTTTATCTCCGAGTATACGCTTATAGAAAACAGAACGATAGGTTGCATGAATTATCTTAAACGAACCTCGACGCAAGACGGCGTGAGCTTTCCGAACGTTAATGAGCTCCTTAATAAAATCCCGTAGCTCAAGATTCCAAATCGAAGCGTCTTCCCAAGGGAATGCGCCTCGGCAAAACGGATCATGTGCCCCTAAAAGCCCAATCTCATCACCATAATAAATGTTTGGGGTTCCGGGTACGGTCATTTGAAAAAGATACATCAGTTTAAGAGCATTCACATCATTCCGAGCAATAGTGGCTGTTCGTGGTGTGTCATGGCTGCCAAGCATGTTCATGTTTGAAAATACGATTTCCGGATCATAAAGTCGCGTAAAGACACGATCAATCTCTTCGGCGAATTCATGGCCATTCAACGTGCGAATGTGACCATACCCACATCGCTCGGTGTCACTCTGGTCCATATTATCCCCTGAGAAATACCCTAGAGCAGCGCGTGTGAACATGTAATTCATTTGCCCATCGAATTGATCCCCTTGGAGCCAGCGGTGGGCTTCACCCCAAAGCTCGCCGGTAATATACATGTCAGGGTTAATCGCTTTGCATCTTCTTCGGAACTCCTGCCAGAATTCATCATCGTCAATTTCATTTGGCACATCTAATCGCCAGCCATCAATCCCCTTTTCAAGCCAATAGGTGGCCACGTCCCACAAAAATTCTCGGACGGCAGGGGTATCGGTGTTGAATTTTGGGAGCGAATGCATACCCCACCACGCATAGTAATTTGGCTGCTCATTTTCGTTAAAGGCATTAATGGGCCAACCGTGAACATGGAACCAATCAGTGAATGGCGATTCTTCTCCACATTCCATAAGATGATTAAACTGGAAAAAACCGCGGCTAGCATGATTGAAGACACCATCCAAAACGACTTTAAATCCCTTCTGATGGGCGGCAGAAAGAAATTCATCAAAGGCTTTGTTCCCACCTAAAATGGGATCAACCGTGTAATAATCAAATGTATGGTAGCGGTGATTCGATGCTGAGGAAAAGATGGGGTTGAGATACAGGGCAGTTACCCCTAAATCTTTTAAATAGTCGAGTTTTTCGATGATGCCCAGCAAATCACCACCCTGGAAACCGTGGTGGGTGGGCTTGTCCCCCCATGCTTGGAGGTTTTTTGGTTTATTTGGATATCCATTTTTACCGAAGCGGGTACTTTGTGCGAAGCGATCTGGGAATATTTGGTAAAATATGGCATCTCTAACCCATTCGGGGGTAGTGATGTTCATGGACAACTCTCCTACTATTTGAGTATAGCTCTTTTTTCTTAATCCAATCCTTAATGATTTTAGGTAAAGAGTCCTATTTTTCAAGAAATTTGGTATGGTTCAAACGCTTTTTTCGGTATTTGGTCTTTAGAATAAATAGCTTGACGTAACTATTATCAATGGCCACAAGTTTTTGCTACCTTGAAGAGCTGCTGTTCTTTAAATTTTTGACGAATTTCTTTTCTATCTCTATGCGTATTATTCCCTTACAAAAGAAACTTCGATTTCTAGAAATTTTGATTTCTCTTAAAGAAGGAATATTTAAAACTTTGGAAACAAAGTCATAAAAAGGATTTTTAATGGAACCTGCTCCAAAAATAAAAATATATCAACCTATGTTGATTTTAGCTGGCGCAATCTTATTTATTTTTTGGTTAATTAATACATTTAATACGGGGAATGCTCTTTG
>JANQSK010000502.1 GCA_028284105.1 Anaerolineae bacterium | reverse complement strand
TGGTAAAGCTTCCCATCAATTACATAGGTGTAGATTTCTAAACCACGATGAGGATGCCAGCTAAAGCCATTGTGGGGTGCAATGTGGGTCATATGCGCTGTGAGCATTCCGCTCAAACGTTGCAATGGACTGTATCCGCCTACTGCAAAATGGGAGGTCAACCAATGCACTGGATTGATCGTAGGAAATCGATCGGCTTTATAAAATTGAAGGTCACCTTCAACGGGTAATCCATGAATGACGCTGTCAAAAATTGATTGGCTCATCTTTTGATCCTTCTGCTAAATATTTTTTCTTACTGCCCAACAAAGACCTTTTCAACAACAATTCGAATCCAGTTTCCAGCCGGATCTTGAATCATAGCGACATCTTGTTGGGTATCAACATGGATATTTTTATCTTCTAAATTTGCTAATAAGGCTGATTTTGCAGCTTCATCTGGCACAATAAGTTCATAGTCACGAAGGCCAACACTCCCATTGGGTGCTGCTGGAATGCCAACACCTGCCCATGTGTTCATACCAATATGATGATGATAGCCGCCAACTGAAAGGAATTGAGCAGAACGGCCGTATTTTGCAATGAAATCAAACCCCAGCACCTCATTATAAAATTGGCCAGCCGCTTCCATGTCAGAAACATGCAAATGAATATGCCCCATCGTGGTACCAGCAGGAAATCCTTGCCAACCATCGCGGTCATGCGCCAATTCACCTAACAAATCCTGTAGATTGAGAGGGACCGTATCAATCCGCATCTCTTCATTTTCACGATATTCCCAAACTGCTCGTGCCCGATCTGCATATACTTCAATCCCATTTCCATCTGGATCTGATAGATAGATGGCTTCACTCACAATATGATCTGAATAACCGCCTACTGGAATTTGCTCATCAATCATATTTTTAAATGCTTTGGCCAAATCCAAGCGAGTCGGAACCAAAATTGCAAAATGATAAAGACCGGTGGTGCGCGGTGCGTACTCTGCATTAGGATCTTCATGCAAGATCAATAGATCAGTCACCCCATCACCTAGCCAGGCGATTGGGCCTTCTTGACGGTGAAGATGTAATCCTAATCGTTGATAATAAACTAAAGAGCGTGCCAAATCGTTGATTGTTAAAGACACTGCCCCGATTCTACTTTTTGATGCCAAGGAAAAAGACATTTTAACCCTCATGGTTGCGCAAAATAGTTGCCAAATCAATATAGTTGCGCTTTAATGTTGATAAGTGGACACACGTCCCACTTCATGCTAGAATATAACGGACTCGAGTCCGCTTGTCAAGATTTAGATGAATCGTTGGGCTCATCTCTTACTTGGTAACCTAATGACAGATAATCCACTTTCACTAGAGCCTATTGGCTCCCCACAAAAAACCGTCAGGCGAGACGCAGCGGAAAACCGAGCGCTTATTTTGCAAACGGCCGAAAAACTGTTTGAAGAGCGCGGTGTTAATGCAGTGAATATGGCAGACATTGCCCAAGCAGCAGGCGTGGGCAAAGGGACGCTATATCGTCGTTTTGCGAACAAAGGGGAGCTTTGCTTAGCCCTCATGGACACTCAAATGGTTGAGTTTCAAGATGGCATGATTGCGCGAATGCAAACCTTATCTGAACAAGATATTTCTAAATTAGAACAGCTCGATCAATTTCTCGACGCACTTGTTCACTTCACGGATATCCACTCCCCACTACTATGTGTTGCCCAGCGGGCTGGCTTACTTGAAGGTGAAAACGACTCCATCCAGCTTCCCCACTTCTGGCAATATATGACGGTCAAAGGCCTACTCCGTGGTGCCCAAATTGATGGTGATATCTCCTCTGACCTTGATATTGATTACTTTGCAGATGCAATTCTTGCGCCACTTAAAGCCGATATTTTTAGATATCAACGCCAAGTTCGCGAATTTCCCCTCGATCGCATCAGTGCTGGGTTGCGCCGCTTAGTCAGTGGGTTAAAATAGTTTCTCTCATTTGACCGAATAACCATTGGTAGTTTTTGTTAAAAGAATATTGAGCAATTGCACACCTTATTTCAGGCCATCTGTGCTGTTATTTATTTTTTTAGCGAAAACTTGGGCCACATAGCACCGAGGGGACTGAATGAAGCAACTATTTATTGGCGTCATTATTATTATTGCAGCCATCCCTGCTTACCGCATTTTTTCCAAAGTGATCCAACGGAAGTTCAAAGATGAAGATATCTGGCAACTCTTAACTATTCTGGTCGCCTTGATTCCAGTTGCCTTAGTGCTCCCAAACGCACGGGTCGAATTAAAAGTTAATGAAGCGATTGCCGTTGAAGGCAAAGACCCCGCTGAAATTTCAATCGTACTCACCGACCGGCAAATACTCCCTTCTATCGTATCATTCGATTTTAGAACAATAGATAGCGATTCTTTTGCAACGCTGTGCCAAGATTTCAATATTTATCTAGAAAAAAATGACGGAACCAAGCAATATTTTTGTCAAGGTGAAGAGTTTTTAGGTGAAGAAATTCGGCTAAGTATCTTTAATCCCTCAGAAACCATCTACATTCAGGCAACAAAGGATAATATAGACGAAGAAGATTCTGAAAAAATAATATTCGAACTTGAAAGTCCAAGGAGAGCAGAACTTGGCTTTGTTGACAATGCCACTATCGAAATTAAAGACGCAGATGACCCACCTCATGTCTTTTTTGAAAATACAAAGTATGAATTTATGGAACCGCTTTCGGGTTCTTCAGGACATGTGATCACAGCCACCTTATCAATTACATCTGAAAAACATATCAGTGTGCCTTATCGCTTTGTTGATGACCGAAGTGCGGCAGACTTTGAACAGGACTTTGAAGGGGGCTTTCAAGGTACGTTGACCTTTGAGCCCAATGAACGTGTTCAAACAATCCCCATAATCATCATCGGAGACGGCCGTTTAGACTCCAGTGAGCAAGAAATCATCTCCTTTGAACTATTTGAAGATTTTAATAATGAAATTGTCAATGCCACATTAGGGGATTCAACAACAACCAACATTATCATTGTGGACCAAAATAGAAAGCCAGAGATCAATTTTGATGCCTCAGAGCTTTCTATCACCGAACCAATGGAAGGGGAAATATCAAATTTTATCATCCCTTTATCTATGGATACGCCCAGTGAAAAGCCAATCACTGGCACTTTGGAATTGAACACAACCTCAACGGGCTTACTCGTTACAAATTCATATCAATTTGTAATTGAACCTCTAAACCTAGAAACCAATGTCCCTGTTCAAATTGCAAATGATGGAAAGTTTGGCCCCACCGAAGAAGTTCGAGTTGAAATGACAGTGAGTGAAAATGGCATTATTGGCACACATATCCCAGAATTAACACTCTCAATTGAAAATAGCAGCTTGCCACCAATGATCGGCTTCACCAGTAGTGATCAAATCAACAGAACGGAGGGTGGTGAGAGCCAAATCATTCCTTTAGACATCACATTAAATGCAGCATCCAAATTAGCCGTTGAGTTTACAATTGACATTTCAGGAGATGCAAAAATTTGCCAAGATTACACAATCAGTGGGATTGATTGTGAAAATCAGGCAGCCACAAATGTATTTACTCAAACAATGGTTGTCCCTTTGGGAGAGACGAGTTTAAGCAATGCTTTTGAATTTAGAATCTTGGACGATGATGCCAAAGAAGAACAGGAATCAATTAATATCAAGATTATTGATCCTAAAAATGCGAACTTAAATTCTGACGCCTCCATTATTATTAAAATTGAAGATAATAATGACACCGCACCTTGTGGGGAAACTGAGCGATTCAATTATTTGTCAGCCAATAATTCCGATCTACCTTTTCCAAATATAGTTTCATTGGGTCTTCGCTCAAATGAGGGACCATCTTTTGAACTCGATCTTTATTCAGAACCTCAACTGGAAAA
>JANQSK010000467.1 GCA_028284105.1 Anaerolineae bacterium | reverse complement strand
GCGTTAGAAGGGTTTTATAAATGGATTGCGTTTCTGCCCTCAAAGCTTAATGCGCAGGTGCCGGTCCCTAATCGCTTTTTTGGCGTCTTTGAGACAGGTGAACAGAAGATAAGAGGCATCGAACTGCGCCGACATGATACACCGAGGTTTGTGGGCAATATCCAACAGCAAATTCTTAATGAACTCGCCAAATCGACCGATATCAACGACAGCTTAAATCACATTATTGATCTGGTGCGCGCCCAATTTGCCAAATTGCGTGCTCAGCAAATTGCTCCTGATCAACTCATAGTAACGCAGATTTTAAGCAAGGAGATTGAAGAGTATCGTGTCCCTTCGCCAGCGGCTCGAGCGGCGATGCAACTCCGAGCAGCTGAAAAAGAGCGTTTTCCTGGTCAGCGCATCGGGTTTATCTATACACGCGGCCATCCTGGCGTTCATGCGTGGGATTTGCCCCAAACGGTTGATATAAGAACGGTTGATGTTGATAAATATATTGAATTGACAATTCGCGCTGTCGATACGCTTTTGCAACCTTGGGGAATCAAAAAAGAGTGGTTGTCTGAATGGTTCTTACAGGATTGGTTCCAAGCAGTGTTTTATTTGCCCAAAAGAGGTCGTGATCACGCTACTTTGTCCCTTGCTCCACATCGATATTTCCCTCAATCTAAAGAGTCGGTTGGCAGAAAATAAAAGTAATTTCCTATATACATTTCGGGTACGATCTTCTTAAATTGCTCTATAGGTGGGGAATGTTTTAGGCGAACAGCAAAAACATTTTAATTTTACAAGGTAATGACGTTTCTGTTCCCTAAGGACAAACATAACATGAGCCAATTCAAACTTAAATTAGAACAAGGCCAATCTATGGTCGAATATGCATTGCTATTGATGCTCGTCTCAGGAACGCTCTTTTTGTCTACTTCTTTATTGGGTGGGGGTGTTGCTGACAACCTAAGCAGAGTCGATTTTGACGGTGGTGGCGGATCCAGTGCTGAAGAAGCATTAACGGTGTGGCTGCTTGATCAAAATGATGCAGGCGTGGCAAGTATTCGCATATTTGCGTATACGGAGTCAGGTCAATATACAGATATCTATCGAGATACAAATGGACAAGGGCGAACTGATTTTGAATTAGAACCAGGTAATTATCAGTTCCTTGCGCAATATCAAGGGGCTTGGTTTTGGTCAGAGCTTGTGAAATGGCCCTCGCAGGACGAAGCAACGATTCTTATTGAGCGGCAGGCGTTTACTGTCACCACGATCGATCTTTCTGGAAATCCAATTCGAGGTGTGCCGGTTTCAGCCTATGACGAAAATGGTGACTATTTAGGCGTGACTTTGATCACCAATGTTCGCGGTGAGGCAAACTTCAACCTTATTGGTGAAAATGTGCAGTTTAGAGCCGACTACGAAACGGAATCTTATCCTACGCAAATATTGCCACTTGCTCAAGCAAACACGACCATCACCTTAAACAGCTGTCAAGATGGGCAGTTCATGGCTGAGTATTTCAACAATCGCAATCTCAGTGACGATCCGGCACTGATTCGCTGTGAAACAGCCATCCAGTACGATTGGGGAACCGCTGCCCCTGCAGATGGTGTGAATAGCAACAACTTCTCTGTACGCTGGACAGGCTTTGTTCCGCTCGATAATGGCACGTATGCATTTACCACAACGGCCGATGATGGTGTTCGTGTCAAGGTGAATGATGAAATGCTTATTGATGCATGGCGGAATCAAACAGCAACAACGTATTCGGCCAGGAAAGAAATTGATACAGGTGTTGCCAAAGTTGAGATGTTTTATTTTGAAAATGGCGGGCAGGCTGTTGCAAAACTTGATTGGGCTCCTGTTGTGACCTCGTGCCCTGTGGGTCAATATTTGGCAGATTATTTTAATAATCGTGATTTGAGCGGAACGCCCGTGCATTCCCAGTGCGAAAATCAGATTGATTACAGTTGGGGGAGAGGTAGCCCAGGCAATGGTGTCAATTCAAATAATTTCTCTGTTCGCTGGCGCGGTGAATTTAACTTTGACGACAATGTTTATGGATTTACCACAACAGCTGATGATGGGGTTCGGGTTTGGGTAGATGGTGAACCCATTGTCGATGCTTGGGTACCTCAGGTTGCGACAACATATGGTGCTAGAAAAGCACTGTCAGCGGGGACGCACGTTGTGCAAATGGAGTATTACGAACGAGGGGGCGATACACGAGCCTATCTCGACTGGGATACCGTAGTTGTGTCATGTCCGACGGGACAGTTCCTCGCTGAATATTTCAACAATCTGGATCTCTCTGGTGATCCTGTCTTCTCACGGTGTGAATCACAAATTAGTTACGATTGGCAGAACGGATCCCCTGGCTTTGGCGTTGGCGCAAACAACTTTTCTATTCGATGGAGCGGCACCTTTAATTTTACGGGTGGTGATGTGACATTTACGACACGAACAGACGATGGTGTTCAGCTTTATATTGACCAAGCATTGGTTATCAATAAATGGCGGAATCAGGCTGCCACAACCTATCAAGCAGTTCAATCTTTATCACCTGGACCACATGATATCGTAATGACTTATTACGAGCGTGGTGGTCGAGCTGTGGCTGAACTAGATTGGGAGTAAGCAAATGGATCAAGAAAACAGTGTTTATTTAGAAGAAATTGGACAATTATCCCAGTCGAAAGCTAATGAAGCGCATGAGATGGATGCATTAACGCAATGGGTGCAATCTTCTGATGATCTGGTAGCAAATAAGGCCTTGAAAATCCCGTTAATGGGTGAGGTTAAATTTGCTTCACGGCAAGCGGGTCAATATTTAAAACCTATCGTCATTCGGACGCTGTGGATTACGTTTTTATTTATCTTGATGGGGCAGCTGTTTTATATTTTTTATGTGGTGCCTACACAACCTCAAGCGGCGCCAATGCCACTGCCTATTGCGATTGAGCAGTTAGGTGATGATTTGCCGGAGCAGCCGCGACCGCCAGCACGACGTTAAACGGCCGTATTCTGAGCTAAGTCAAAACGGCGTTAAGGCGTTGGATAAACTCGTTGAGCATAACCGCCGTTGCCCCCCACACTTGGTGCTCTTGAATGGCAAAGTAGGGCACGTCATAATAGTTGCCGCGGAACTTTCGTCTTTGTGTTTGACGTAGCTCTGGATTAAGCAGAGATAGCACAGGTACTTCAATGATTTCAGAAACCTCGACTTCACTCGGTGTGAAGCGGGGTTTTTTATTTGAATTGACCCAAGCAACATAGGGATGAACGTGGAAGTCGGATGGGGGAATGTAAACCTGTTGCAAAGAGCCGATGACGGAAAGCATGCTGGGATCGATGCCGATTTCTTCTTGGGTTTCACGAACGGCCGTTTCTTCTAAGCTCTCTCCGTCTTCTTGCCGTCCACCTGGAAACGAGATTTGGCCACTGTGTGTGCTCAAACCATCTCCACGCTTTGTTAAAGTTAAAAAGAGCGTTTCCTGATGACGATACAGCAAAATCAAGACTGCCCCAATACGGCCTGTGCCTTCGAGTTCTGTCGGTCTAGCTACAGGGCGTCCCAAAGGGAGCATCTCATAGTGAGACGCCATCACATCGAACGGTTTAAAGTGGATGGCTTGCTCTATCTGTTTTTGCGTGGGTTGAACATCCATTCGGTAAGCGTAACCTAAGACGGCCGTTTCACAAAAAAAGAGGATGCAGCGCATCCTCTTGAATTTAAAAATGTAAGTGGCTGTAAAAAATTAAGTAACGGGCGTTTGTGTATTGGCTTGGAACGTATAGCCAAGACCTCGTTCAGAGGTGATATAACGTGGGCGAGACTTGTTTTCTTTATCTTCAATTTTACGACGGAGGCGGTGCATATGAACGTGCAAACGATCTTCATAGGCGGGTTCAAGTGGCCAAAGACGGCGCAAAATAAAATCGGTCGTGACGGTACGACCCGCATTGCGCATGAGAATGTACAGCAGTTTTGTTTCAGTCGGGGTAAGGGTCACCGCTTTGCCATTAACTATGGCTTGGCGACCGGGGAAGTCGACAGCTAGGCGTTCATCCACTTGGGTAATC
>JANQSK010000466.1 GCA_028284105.1 Anaerolineae bacterium | reverse complement strand
GTTCCTAATCTCGATGCTCTGCAACAGTGGGCACAGCTTCTAATACGGCCGTTGACGCTGGCAAAGCCTCTATTGGGTTGGGCGTTGTTGTTGGGTTTTCGGAAATTACGGCCGTTTCTGATTGACATCCGATCATGCCAAGAAAAAGTATAATGCAAGCCAAGAGTAAATAGCGGTTGTTCGTTTGATTCATAACAATTCATCCTGAAAAAATTTTGCGTCAATGATGGAATCGAAGAACAATTATTTTATGGGGTACGCGATTTCTTTACTGCCAACTGTGTAATTGATATTCTGTTGTCACCTTTACAAGAATCAGTCTAGGATTTTTTCACCGAATGCCGCAATAGCATCCTCATGAATTGAAAGATCAAGGTCTTTTTTTGTATCGGTTGGACAATAGAGCATCCCACCATAGTGCATGCCCATAAAGGCAAATGAATGCTGGAAACATTCCTCGAAGCACCGTTCTGGCTTGATATCACCCCCTGTTGATATGACAAGCCCTTGTTTGCCACGCAAAGTGCGTCCTAAATCCTTCTCGATGTCCAGCAAATCGGACCATCGATCGACAAAAACTTTGAGTTGCGTGCTCATTGTGTACCAATAAACAGGAGAAGCGAGAATGATTTGTTCATAGCCAGCGACATCACGCATGAGCGGGAGGAAGTCATCATCCCGATTCTTGTGGTCGTAATCATAGGGGGTCATCTGGTAATCGCTGACATCAATAACACGTAGATTGTGTCGTTGTGCAACTTCATCGACAAGTTGTCCCGTGAAGCCATTTCTTCTTGAACTGCCAAATACAATGATTGATTTACTATTCATAATCGTATTTTGGCACACATTCAAAAACTTGCCATTGTGAGCAAGCAGCTCAATGATGAGATTCCGATCCTAAAATTGTTTAATTGGATTGGCGTAACAAGACCAATGAAGCACAGCGGAAAGAGCCACCTGTTGCAGGCACACCGTCAAAGGGTACTTCTTCGACTTGATAGCCAAGTGCTTTCAATTTTTGGTTGACTCTTGCACAGGTGTTGCCTTGACGCGCTATCAGGGTAGTGGAATTGATAGATAGGATATTTGTTGCTAAATGTTCCCTTTCAACAGTATCCACTTCAATCCATTCATACTGCTTGAGTACAGTCCATGTTTCTTCAGAGTTGCCAGTCAAGCTATCAAGATGGATAAGCATGTGGCCCAAACCGAGCGGGTTCAAACAGCAGTCTAGATGAAGCTGTTTGTGAAAGACTGGAATGATGTTCCGGTGGGAGTTTCGGAAATAGGACTTTAAAAATTCAAAACCGTTGATGTTTGTCCGTTGATTAATCCCCACAAGAACGGTGTCTTTGTCCAAGAGGATGACATCACCGCCTTCAATGACATATTCCTCTGGTATCTGAATGATTTTTTGAGGAGCGACATCCCGAATATGTTCTTCTATCGTTTTGATCTCTTCAACACGACTTTGAACCGCCATGTTTGCTATGAAAAATGTATCGTCTATAACAAAACCAATATCTCTTGGACAAGTGTAATCAAATGAATAAGCTGCGTCTGGGTCCGGGAAAAGAACTTCAACACCATACTTTTTTAATGCAGAGACAAAAGCATCATACTCATGAATCAAAAGCTCTTCAGTTGGGTAAGAGAGCGATAAAACTTGCTCTTTCCAAGCTGTGTTTGGCACCAAGGGGAATTCTGACATTTCTGCGGCCACGCGTTCTTTGTCTCGTTGATAGGGTGACCCAAGGCCAATAACAACCTTTTTGAGTGTCGTAAATTCGTCATGAATAGATAGGTTCATGCACCTGTTCCTTTAACTTTTGCATTAGCTAGCATTTACAATTTTATTCCTAATGCTTCTTTGAATAGCATTGCATTTTTACTAGCTGGATTTAAATATTGTCGGTTTTCATCAATGAAAGGTAGCCACTGCCAATCTTCACCACCTACGCTACCAAGACGGCTGGATAAGAGAACATACTCCTTAAAATTGGGAGCCAATTCAACACCATGCCCTTCCCCATCATCATGGCTTAAATAAACGACGGGCTCTTTCCCAGGTTGGGATAAATCGATAGCAAAATAATCCCCATTGCCTACATCATGGAATGTAAGCTTGTCGTGCCATACCGCATCATATGGGTCTTCACGATTGGGAAAAACGTCATCGATCCACCCTTTTTTATCGTTGTTAAATTGAACAATCCACTCTAAAGACCAATGGGTGTCACCAGAAAATATTTGGTTAAGTGGCCCTTCCAGTTCAAAGCCATCAGGGAAAAACCAACGAAATTCCACCTTTTTGGAGAATTCAAGCAAGACTGTTTTTAATGAAGAGGGCAATACAAAGCCAAGATCATTTTCTAATTTAGAAACCTCATCAATTGTTGCGGGTAGTTCATGAGATGAGGCTTGAATTTCACCATCAATTTTTTTGATGGCGTCTACATAGCGTGACCAGTTTTCTACGATTTCTTGATAGTTTGTTTGAGACATATTTTTTGAATTTGAAGGGTTGAGTGGAATACGGCCGTTTTCCCCTCAACTCTTCCTAGTATCTAATAACAATTGTGAACCCAGACAGAGTGTTGCAATGGATAGCCAAACAATTTGTAAAAACAACAAATTTGCACCTCTGATATCTGCTTGCTTCAGCATTTGAATCGCAATAATTGTGAGTCCAATCGTGAATATGTTGCCTGAAAACCCAACAAAAGCCCATCGGAAACCATTAGTGTAAAGGCCATATGCAAATACCGAAATTATCAACCCAATCATGACTAGAAAAGCATAAGATTGAATCCCCTGCTGATTGCCAGCTAGCCAGGTTAAAGTGGCCATGATCACAATTAAGAAAAACCACACATAGCCCACAATCTTATCTATCCAATTTAATTGCTTTGCTAGAAAACCTAACATCTGATCCTAATAGTGCTTGTTTCTAGGCACAAAACACATAACTTCGTTTCATCGCGATAACCTAAAATAGGCCAAACCAGTTAAAAGCGTAAGCGGAACATCATAGTAAATGCCTTTAATAATGTAGCTGCCTGTGTCAAGAAAGAGCGTGCTCACGATTCTTCCTAGGGTAATCCCTGTCATCGAAAGCAGTAAAAAGAGAAGGGCTGACATCAACCATTTGGGGCGGAATGCACCCCAAAGCATAAACAAACTCATGATCCCGCTCATGCCAATATACATGGTGTAGAGCTCCGCTTGACCATCAGGCGAGATAATTTGAAGTCCCATATATTCAGAGATTTGTTCAATTCGGGCAAAAAGCACGATGCCATACCCTAAGGTGACAAGGGCATGAATGATGAGCAGTAGCTTGGCAAGACGCTGCATATTGGATTGGGTGAGAAGATTGTTGATGTGATTTTCCTTTGGTTAATTAATTCGTTCTACTTAAATGCCAAATAGCTGTTTGAGGTATGGATTGAGAAAACGGCCGTTTTCATCCACCTTTTTCCGAGTTGCTAAAAAATCATCCCATTTTGGATATAGTGACCTAAGCTCTCCAGCTGAATGGCTGTGCATTTTGCCCCAGTGTGGCCGTCCATCAAAAGAGCGGAAAATAGCTTCCGCATCGGCAAAGAATGCTTCATAAGGCAATTCTGCTGCCTGATGAATCGAAATAGTAACCGTCTCACGCTGATAGGCTGGGCTGAGCCAAATGTCATCAGCAGCTAACGTTCGATATTCGATTGGCCACAGAACGTCAGGATGGTTTTCTTGCATTAATTTTCGAATTGCACGAACACAATCTGGTCCCAATTTTGCAGGGATCGCAAACTCCATTTCGTTAAATTTGACATTCCGTTCAGATGGGTAGATGCGATGACTAAAATCGATTCGTTCTTTTGAAATGTAGCGGCTTAACCGACCTTCAGGTGGTGTAAATGGCGTTGATGGATCAATATCAAAAGCTGTTGTGGGATGTAACGCTTTGCAGGCACAGGCATCCTCTTTGGGACTCCAGAAATATTCAAAATGTCGTGTTGCATTGATGTAGGAATCAAGCTTTTCCATACATTTATCAAATGGCTCGGCCCATGTCTTTTCATGTAAACGATAGGCTGGGAGTAACTGCAACGTTACCTGAGAAATGATCCCCAAGGCTCCCAAAGAAACCTGTGCTGCTTTAAATAGGATTGGATCAGTTTGGGTATTTACTTCACGAACAGATCCATCTGCCAAGATGAGCCGTAGACCAACAATTTGGGTAGAAATGCTGCCAAGCCCCTTTCCCGTACCATGTGTGCCGGTGGAGATTGCGCCTGCGATGCTTTGCCGGTCGATATCTCCCATATTCGCCATGCCAAGTCCCTGGTCTAATAAAGGCTCTCCAAGTTGAGAAATTTTACTCCCTGCCCAAACTGTGGCTTGATGACTAACAGCATTAATATTGACGACGCCCTGCAATCCGTCCAAAGAAACGATGATTTCATCCGAGGCACAAAGTGGAACAAATGAATGGCCTGAACCAGCTACTCGAATATTTGAGTTGTGCTTATTTGCGTTTTGAACGATATTAATCAACTCAGCTTCTGATGGGGGTCTGTGAATCTCATGTGGTTGAGCCATCACACTATTTGACCAATTTTGCCAGCTTAAATTTGCCATCCGCTCAACATCCTTACTGCAGCTTGCCTCGTCCAGCAATTTCCCAAGCCACTTCGACAATGCCATCACGAACGCCAAATATGACATCATAAAGGAAAAGCGTGGCGTCCGTGTAGCCCACAATGAAGTCGATTTTTTCACCGATTTTCACAGTGTGATTCTCGGATGCAAGCTCTAACACACCATGCTCGGCAGAGGAACGGTACTTTGTCAATGAAACATCGAGGTTAATGGGTTGGGGCTGTGATGCCCAACTCGGCAATGCTTTGAAGCCAGCATCAATAATAATTCTGCTTGGGGTTGGGCGACTGGTCACTTGGGTTTGCACAAATAGACAGGGGCTCGTTTGAACACCCCACTTTTGGTAGGCCATATCGTTAAAAATGGCGCCGCCAGCTTGAATCTCTGTCACGCCTGAAAGCTGTGGTGTAATCAAATAGGTGCCGCTTCCTCCTCCGCTGATGATGGGTGTGTTAAATCCAGCTTGTTGGCACTGAACGGCTGTATCCATCAATAAGGTAACGGCCGTTTCAATCGCCTCTTCTTTTTGCCCAGAAGGCAATCCGATGGTGTGCCCCTCCCATGCCATCAAGCCCATGAAAGAGACCCCATCCGTTTGGCTGATTAACTTGGCCAAATCGACAGTGGGTTGACCTGGCAACGTGCCGGCTCTATTCATACCCGTATCCACTTCAATGAGCACAGGCACCGTAACACCAATGTCTGACGCTATCGCACCTAAACTTAAAACATTTTCACGGTTATCCACAGCTGCTATCACATTGGCATGTTTTTTGAGGTGAGCCAATCTCCGAATCTTTTGGAGATCAACGATTTGATTGGCGATTAAAATTTCATGGATTCCCGCAGATACCATCACTTCTGCTTCGCTCAATTTGGCACAAGTGACACCAATTGCTCCTGCTTCAATGAGCTTGTGGGCGATGGCGGGGGTCTTGATACCTTTAACGTGAGGACGCCAATCAATGGCTGCTTTTTTAAAAAGAGTGGCTAATGTGTGAATGTTTTGCTCAAGTTTGTCTAAATCGACCCAAAGGGCGGGAGTGGGTAACAGGCTTTTGGGTTGCCCAATATAATTCATTTGAATGCTTCTCCTCTATTATAAATCAGGCAATGTCGTCTAACAGCTGTTTTAAATGCTCTTTCCAAAGCTCAGGCCATGAGTGGGAGCCGTGTCCTCGTGTTTTTTCACTAATGGGGATGAGGACAAAACGGCCGTTTTTCACCAGCTTGATCTTCTCTTCTAAAATGCGTAGTTCAGGTGGATTGACTTGATCATCTGCTGAATTGATGGCTAGTAGGGGGGCTACGATATTTTGGAGATGAGGTTCTGGATTGTAATCCCATGATGCTTGAAATTGATAAAGTATGTCATTGGCATCACGAATCTTGAGCTGATTTTCAACAAGCTCATCAAACATATCATCTGCTTCTTTTTGCGTTGGTGCTTGTTTTTGCCAGAGTAGCGGGACGCTAATCATGAAGAGCAGGGTATGAATGGCTGCTCGTAATCCTGTAGGCTGATTCGTGTAATTTCCATTTTGCCATGTTGGGTCTAGGCGAATCGCATCCATAACCATGCGTCGGGTCATGCGGTTGCGGCCAGCTATTTCGACAGGCAAACTGGCCATGGGCATGAGGGCATCCATAAAGTCAGGATAGAGGTAGCCCCATACCCAGGTGTGCATCCCACCCATTGATGTGCCGGAAACGAGTTTTAAGTGGTCAATTCTGAGATGCTCCGTGAGTAACCGATAATTGGCGCGCACCATATCTTCGTAACCATATTTTGGAAAGGTGGCTTTGAGACCATCACTCGGTTTGTTGGAACGGCCGTGTCCGATGCCGTCTGGCAAAATGATGAAATAGTTATTGATGTCTAACAGCTGACCGGGTTGAAACAACACATTGGCAAAATGATCTCGTAAGAACGCTGAGCCCTGTCCTCCTGTCCCATGCATCAATAAAACGGCATTGGTCACTTGTTCTGATCCATTGCGTCTTGGCTCTCCTAAAGTGGTCACGTGCAGTTTTAGGGAGTCCAGCGATTCACCAGATTTGAAGTGGAAATCTTTGAGTATAAAGTCTTTTTCTCGTAAGGAATCAAATTGAACGAGTTCAGCCATATTGTATTTTGTCTCTTTTCTCTTGCTCTAATTTTTCAACCCAGTGTCTTTGGAACAGCAAAATGCTTCGGTAAGCTTCACTGGTTTTGATAGGGTTCATTGTCATTTCGTACTCACCCAAATAGAGGTGGTCGAGCTTCTTTTTAAAGTTGAATGTGATTTTACGGCCGTTGATTTTCATAAAATCAATCACAAAGATACGGTGTCTGAATGTCCATTGTGATTTTAAAAATGGCAAAATCTGTTCATCATCATAATAGAGGCAATAATATCGACTATAAAGCTTGAGCGTCTCATCTAATCCTACATAATGAAAAATATAAATACCGTGTTCTGTAAAAATAACCTCAGCTTTAGAACCACTCTTCCTTGGCCCAAACTCTCCAAGCTTGTGCTTTTCTTGATCAATGAAGCAATGTTCAATTCCTCCTGAATGCGGAATGGCATTCAAAAGCTTTTCTCTCGTTTCAGAAATTAAAACGTGTTGAATGATGACGCCAAGAAAATAAATTGGGAGAATCCAAAAAATAATAGACATGGTGAGTTTCAATTAGCGAATTTATTTATGGAGAGGTGTCCGCTAAAAATATTTTAGCAAGAGCTCCCCATTCCCATTGGGTTCGTCAGTTTGCCAGGAGTGCTGAATTTAATTTCTAATTATCAGTGGAAATATAACATTTTATGGTTTGAGTTGTACACCCATTTGCTGAAGCTGATTGAGCGTGTCGGCCATAACCCAAACTTCTGTGATTTGATCATTTTCAATCTTTAAGTGTTCCGAAGTTTCTAATTTGAAAACCCTATAACAAATAAGCTTCGGAACCTCGAGGAAACGAAGTTAATAGCCTTCGCTTTATTAAAAGCAGGCACTTCGTTTCACTTAAAAGGTGAATGCCCCGCCATTGAATCTGTTTGTCTGAAGGAGGAATAAGTCCCCAAAGTTGCCCTTTATGAGTGCCAGTCGCGGACCAACGAACAGTCACATGCTGTTCTGCTTCACTGAGTTCGTCTGTTGAGTAGGTTAAATCGGGATAAACAGCACGCATACGCTCATGCCAAGCTTGGGCTTGTTCATTCGTAGAGGGGTGTCCCTCATTGAGAAATTGAGGTGGGTGAAATTGAGGCAAAGTGTCAAACTTGTTTTGATTCCAAACAAGCTCAACCCATGAGCGAATGAGAGCACTTTTTGTGGGATAGGTCATCATAAACCTTTTTGGCTCCCATTTAGGTTTGTAAAAAGAATGATTGGACCCAAGAGTATGCTCACTTGAGTCCAATCCGACATGTAAAAACTTATGCCATGAATGCCTGGATACCCGTTTGAGCACGGCCTAAGATCAACGCATGAATGTCATGGGTGCCTTCATAGGTGTTGACGGCTTCTAAATTAAGAACGTGACGGATGACGTGGAATTCATCTGAGATACCATTGCCTCCGTGCATATCGCGAGACATCCGAGCGATATCGAGCGCCTTGCCACATGAGTTTCGTTTTACCAATGAAATCATTTCAGGTGCTGCCCGATCGTCATCCATTAAACGGCCAACTCGGAGGCAGGCCTGTAAACCAATGGTGATCTCCGTTTGCATATTGGCGAGCTTGAGTTGAATGAGCTGATTAGCCGCTAACGGCCGTCCAAACTGAATGCGGTCAAGGGTGTATTGACGAGCGGCGTGCCAGCAAAATTCAGCGGCACCCAAAGCACCCCAAGAGATACCGTAACGTGCTTTATTTAAGCAGCCAAATGGACCTTTAAGCCCTTTGACGTTTGGCATGAGTTGTTCATCTGGAACAAAGACCTCGTCCATCACGATTTCACCCGTGATGCTTGCTCGAAGGCTAAACTTCCCTTCAGTTTTAGGTGCTGTTAACCCTTTCATCCCTTTTTCAAGAATAAATCCGTGAATCACCCCATCAGGGCAGCCAACATCTTCTCCGCCAAATGTTTTAGCCCACACGACAAATACATCAGCAATAGGGGAGTTCGTGATCCACATTTTTGCACCGTGCAAAATCCAACCACCGTCTGTTTTTGTGGCACGCGTTTCCATACTCCCTGGGTCACTGCCATGATTGGGTTCTGTTAACCCAAAGCAGCCAACAAATTCCCCCGATGCCAACTTAGGGAGATATTTTTGACGTTGTTCTTCAGTGCCATAGGTGAAGATGGGATACATGACCAGTGAGCTTTGAACGCTCATCGCACTGCGATAGCCACTGTCAACACGTTCTACTTCTCGTGCAATTAAGCCATAGCAAACTGAGTTGAGGCCAGCTGCCCCATACTCTTCGGGGATGGTTGACCCTAACAGTCCAATTTCACCCATTTCATTAAAAATTGAGCGGTCAAATGTTTCGTGGCGATGTGCTTCAAGAACACGTGGCATCAATTTGCCCTGACAATAGTCGCGGGCGGCATCGCGAACCATGCGCTCTTCATCAGTAAATTGTTCTTCAAATAAGATGGGATCGATCCAGTTAAATTGTGGCCTTGCCATTTAATTCTCTCCGGTGTGAGAGGGAAATAGTTGGGATACTCTCACTTCTTGTTGATTTTTGGTTGTTACTCACAAATTGTTTCTAAAAATTGAACCATATTCATTCAATTTTTGGCTTTTTCTAATGATACAACAATCAAACGCTGAGAACATCTATTGGGCGATAGGTTTAGGGTGTAATAAAATGTTCTTAATGCTGTAGCAGGTCAGGGATCTGGCTTAAAATCAATTGTGATTACTCAGGAGGAGAAGAATGGAAACAAGACGCACGATTGCACATATGCAGTCCCAAAGAATGTCAAGCAAACCGTTATCAAATAGCTATTTTTTCAAGCAAGACGATCAATGGATACCGATGACCAATGGTGAAGCCCTCAAAGCTTCGACCGAAATGGGCATGGGCTTGCATTCCTTAGGGGTTCGGCATGGGGATCGTATTGCAGTGATGTCAAATTCACGTCCGGAATGGGATTTGATGGACAATGGTGCACTTAATATTGGCGCAACAGTTGTTTCGATTTATCCAACGAGTACGCAAGATGCCACGCTCTATATTTTGGAGCACAGTGGGGCTAAAACGGCCGTTTTAGAAAGCGTCGAGCATTGGAACCTGATTGCAGATAAACTAAGCGACCTGCCCAACCTCGAGCATATTGTCATGATTGATTCAGAGGGGATGCCATCAGGTGATTGGATCGATTTAAACAAGCTCCGTGATTTGGGAAAATCGTATCTAGATGAAAATCCAAATGTGCCGGATGAAGCCCGTGATAAAGTACAGCCTGATGATTTGGCCTCACTGATGTATACCAGCGGGACAACGGGCAATCCAAAAGGTGTGGCTTTAACCCATGAGATGCTTTTAAATGTGGTCGAGACTTTGGATTCGCTGGTTGATTTAGAAGATGGCTCAACGGCCGTTATCTATCTGCCAATGTCACACATCCTCCAGCGAGTAAACGTCTATTTAGGGCGATTCTCAGGCTTGGTTGGTTACTTTGCGCCCTCGATTTTGGACTTTGTTGAAACGTGCCAAGTGGCAAACCCCACTTCACTATCAGGTGTACCACGCGTCTTTGAGAAGATTCATGCCCGAATTATGGCTGGTGTTGAACAAGCACCGCCTGCGCGGCAGCGAATTTTCCATCGTGCAATTGATGTCGGCCGACGTCGTGTTCAGTTAGAACAAGCGGGTAAGGCTGTGCCATTTGGGTTGAAATTACAGTCTAAGCTGTTTGATCGATTAGTTTATAGCAAGCTTCGGGCTGGTATTTTTGGTGAAAATATTGAATTTCTGACTGTGGGTGCCGCACCCATCAGCACTGAACTTCTTGAATTTTATTACGCCATTGGCTTACCCGTGTACGAAGGGTACGGCCTGACAGAAACATGCTCACCTATTACCTTAAATGTCCCAGAAGCCCATAAAATCGGCACGGTTGGGAAAGCCTTACCCGGTTCAGAGGTGAAGATTGCCGAAGATGGAGAGGTACTGCTCAAAGGTCCAAGCGTTTTCGAGATGTATTACAACAATCCTGATGCAACGTCAGACTCTTTTTCAGAAGACGGCTGGTTTAAAACAGGGGATATTGGTGAACTTGATAGTGAAGGCTATTTAAAGATCACAGATCGCAAGAAATTCCTGATCATTACGGCAGCAGGCAAAAATATTGCCCCAGCACCTATCGAACAGAAATTGCTCCAGCATCCGCTTATTGGCCAAGCTGTGGTTCATGGAGATAAACGGAAGTTCCTCTCTGCATTGCTCACGCTCGATCCTGAAGCTGTGGCTGTTTGGGCAGAGCAAAATGATAAGACCGGTAAAAGCATGGCTGAGCTTGCGAATGATCCCGATATTCAATCAGCCGTGAATGCGTTTGTTGATGGCGTAAATAGCAAGCTAGCACGCTATGAAACGATTAAAAAGTTTGTCATTTTGTCAGAAGAGTTCAGCATTGAAAATGGGTACATGACCCCATCGATGAAGCTCAAGCGAAAAGTGATTGAAACAGGTCATGCTGAACAAATTGAAGGGATGTATGCCTAGATAGCTTCTGCGTTTTGTTAATCAAAAACACGGCCGTATTACGCAAAACGGCCGTGTTTTTTTTATCCTCTGAATTTCACAACTCCTGCTGAATAACCAATAAAGCGGTTCTTGCTAATTGAAGGTGATTAAACTGCGTGCTACGTTGCCAGTGAGCATCTCATCATATGCTTCATTGACTTGCTCAAGCGGTACTCTTTTTGAGATGAGTGAATCTAAATTGAGTCTGCCTTGAAGATAAAAATCAACTAATTGAGGCATATCTACCCTGAAGGCATTCGATCCCATATTGGAGCCAATCAAACGGCGGTCATAAATAAGGTTTGCGGCGTTAATTTCGATCTTTTGCCCTTCTGGCACCATGCCAATCACACAGGCTGTTCCAGAAGGCCGTAACATATCAAAAGCTTGTTCACATGTCTCTTTTCGCCCAAGGGCTTCAAATGAATACTCAATGCCACCATCCGTCATATCCATAATGGCTTCAACGACATCCACCTGACTGGCATTGACTCCATCCGTCGCACCAAACTGCTTGGCTAGTTCTAACTTATGATCATGGACATCAATAGCAATAATTCGGCGAGCCCCAGCAATCGCCGCCCCATTTATGGCAGAAAGTCCGACACCGCCACATCCAATAACGGCAACTGTGCTGCCAGGGGGAACCTTTGCCGTACGAATGACAGCCCCAACACCGGTTGTGACCGCACAACCAATGAGAGCGGCTCTATCTAGTGGCATGTCTGGGCGAATTTTGACAAGTGCATGCTCGTGTAGCAGCATTTGTTCAGCAAATGAACCAAGGTTGTAGCCTTGATAGACTGATTGAATTCCATCCGATAATCGATTATTGCGTGCCATTTCGTCTAGATTGTCACAGCCAAATGGCTTGCCCGTTAAGCAATAAGAGCAGCTTCCACAGAACATAGACATGCAGCTAATGACGTGGTCTCCAGGTTTAAGATAGGTGACATCTTTTCCCACTTTTTCAACAATGCCGGCAGATTCATGCCCCATCACGCTTGGGAGGCCGGTTGCATAGCTTCCGTTCATAAAGTGGTAATCACTATGACATACGCCAGCAGCAGCCGTACGAACCAACACTTCTTTAGGGCCAGGATTGTCAACCTGTAGATTTTCGATGGACAAGGGTTTGTTTACTTCTCGTAATACGGCCGCTTTCATATTTACTCCTTGTGAGTTTGGGGCTTTGTAATCTTTGCGTGTTCTGCCAACTACATTGCGATATCCAAATAGGGGCTTTTCCCAACGCCCGGCCAAATGCGAATGTATCCCCAAATAGCACGAATTGTGATCCAAACGGATGTTAATAACCACAGCCACATTAATGCATTGGCGGATGATTGGTTGAGCATAAACAGGATTGGCGAGATTAAAAATGTTGCTAAAAACATGCCGTTGCGAAGATAAGCATAATCGGCCGTTCCCCAATGCAGCCCATCTGTAATAAAGGCAATGGCGTTTATCGGTTGAAAGAGTGCCGCAATATACCATGCTGGACGAAAAACAGAAACGGCCGTTTCTGGCACAAAAAGGGTAATGACCCAATCCGTCATGAGCCACATGCCAATCATCAGTAAAACGCCTGTTCCTACACTCCACCTGCTAGAAATAGAAGCAACCTTCTTGGCAAGCTTCGGCCGATTGGCACCCATAAAATAGCCAACCAAGCTTTGTCCAGTTAACGCAAACGCTTCCAAAATCAGTGCCATGAGAATCCAAACCTGTCTTATGGCTTGATGCGCTGCTCCGCTGTCGGGGCTAATTTGATTGGCAATACGCGTCGTGAAAAGAAAAAAGAGTATCAATAAGCCGGTCCGCAAAAATAAGTCACGACCCACGGTTAATAAATCAAGGGCATCATGCCATTTAACTTTGTTTGGGATTCCGATTCGTTTCAAAACGACAATAATGGCATAGATTGCACCAATCCACTGACTGAGAGTGCTGGCAATTGCAGCGCCAGCGATACCTAACCCCGAGAA
>JANQSK010000452.1 GCA_028284105.1 Anaerolineae bacterium | reverse complement strand
CCCCACTAATTGGGATAATTCTTCTCGCGCCTGAAATCGATCCCCTTCGTTAGCAAAATCCAACCCTAATGATTGTGCCAGATTGTCAAAATCGGCCGTTAATTCCATCGCTTCTCCGATAGCCCGCCACTGCCGTTTTGTGATACCCACAATCATCACGCGCTCTCCAGTGCTGGTAACGAAGTCTTTACCAAAAGCACCAAAAAGATGATTACCATGCCGAGCCCGCTCTTCCCCATTTACAGCCACTTCACTTAGATAAGCCAAATTGCTCATCGTAGCCAAAGCCACGTCGGCTAGCGCAAGCTCGATATGCTGACCTTCACCGGTACGGCTACGGTGCCGCTCTGCCGCTAAGAGACCAATGGCCGCCATTTGTCCCGTTAGGCAATCCCAGGCGGGTAACACATGATTAACCGGATCGTGACCGTCTTTTGGGCCCGTCATATAAGGAAGCCCCGTTTGTGCATTTACGGTGTAATCAACGGCCGTTCCTCCATGACGATCCCCTTGAATCGTAATTTTTATGAGATCAGCACGATATTTCTGAAGATTTTCATACGTTAACCACCCTCTAGACGGGAAATTCGTTAAAAACAGGCCCGCATCTGGACCAGGAGTCGCAATCAATTCAGTCAGTAGCTCTTGCCCTTCTGGTGAGCGCAAGTTGACAGCAATGGAGCGTTTCCCTTTATTTAAATCAGCCCAGTAAAGACTATGACCATCTTTCGTGAGCGGCCATCGCTTATAATCTAAACCGCCTCCAATATGGTCAAAGCGAATGACATCAGCACCCAATTGAGCCAGCGTCATGCCACCCAGCGGGGCAGCAATAAACGCGGAACCTTCTATAATCCGCATCCCAGATAAGATACCTTTCATACCAATTCCTCCTTGAGCAAACCACGCGCAATCACACGTAAAGCCAGCACCTCTTCGGCGCCTTCAAAAATTGCCAGCACCCGCGCATCCACAAAATGTCTTGAAATAGGAAACTCCTCTGCGTATCCCATACCCCCATGCCACTGTTGCGTTTCTCTAGTAATCCATTCAGCCGTTCTTGCCGTTAGAAGTTTGACCATTGCGGAAGCTACGTCGCCGCGCCCCTTATCCAGTTCTGAAGCTGCAAAAAATGTCAGTCGTCGACATGCCTGATTGTGTGCCATCATTTTGACAAGCTTATGGCGAACCAAACCATATTGCATCAGTGGTTTGTTAAAAGCGCGCCTCGTTTGAATATATTGGCGACCCGCACTTAGAGCCGCTGAGATGAGGCCCAATGCACGGCCAGCTGTTTGCAAACGACTCCCAGCAAAGCCGTGCATCTGCAAATAAAACCCTTTGCCAAGTCCGCCTTCCCCACCAATCACATTTTCATCTGGCACGAAATAGTTTTCAAAAACCACCTCATAAGAATGCATACCCCGATACCCAATTGTGGAAATGGCTCGACCATGAATAACACCCCCCTTTATTTCATGACGAAAGTGACGACCCGTATCAGCTGGTTTTTCAACAATAAACAGGGTTAGACCTTTATGGCCTAAAGAAATATCCGGAGTTGTACGAGCGAGAACCATCAAAATTTCAGCCCGTCCGGCATAGGTGCACCACATCTTTGTGCCGGTTAATCGCCATCCTCCATCAACCTGCTCAGCTTTAGTCGTTAAGCCAGCCACGTTAGAGCCAAAATCGGGTTCGGTAATAGCAACGGCCGTTTGTATTTGTCCCCCAGCAATCAACGGCAACCATTTGCGTTTTTGAGCTTCAGTTCCCCCTTTTAAGAGCGCTTTTGAAAGTAGCTCAGGTCGGGTAATCAAACTACCCGCAGTCCCAAATGAAGCCCGAGATAGTTCATCTGAGGCAATGACCATTTGTAGATGGTCCGGCGCATCATCATCTTGATATCCTCCATATTGCACCGGAATCGACAACCCATAGCAGCCCAATTCGGCCAATTCATCAATCATCTGCTCAGGCACGTCCTGATCTTCTCGATGTATTGCTTCAGCTAACGGCAAAATACGCTCGTTGGCAAAACGACGTAACAAAAGTTGGAATTCACGATGTTGCGCATCAAAATTATCATCAAGATTTATTGGTTCTTGTTCAATAAGCTGTGCGGCTTTCTCAAAATTCTCTCCGCTTAATTGCTCTCGGATAAAATGAGAAACGGCCGTTTCCCCCAAAAATTGCTCGATAATCCCATCCGGCAAGCCAAAGTCTCCTTCACGGAAACGCCAGCCAGCCAGCTGATGGCAACAGTCTGCAACATAAATTTGACTCAACAAACTGGTTAACGCCCGTTGGGTCGTTTGCGCATACAGCACGGATCGACGGGCTGCTTTGAGCGCGGTCGCCTGATTCACAATTTCATAGAGAGTCGGCTGATATTGATCGAGTTTTGTGATTGATAAACGGCCGTTTTCTGTACACTTTTTAGCCATCGAGACCAAGCTTTGAGTTATCACAGAGTCAGCTAATGAGATTATTTCAATTGCTTGCTCAAGAAGCGGGCTAGATGGGGTTTGTTCAGAAGCTTGGTCTATTTTCTCCATGTTTCATCCTCTACTTTTGTTTAAAGCTGTTTTGTGAAATTGACATAGGTATAATTACTTCGTTACATAAGAAAATCAACCTTTATACACTGGTAGAACTATTAAAAACTTTGGTAACAAAGTAATAATAAGGAAAAAGAAGTTCTTCACTAATCCACTCAAAAGAAGTCTGCATATGAATCTTACCCCTATTTCTAACTTAAAAGTGACGCATGTGGGTCACTCTCCTGAAGATGTTTTGCCCGACCACGATGGCTCGATTATTACGGGTCTCGCAGACGGCCGTATTCTCCGCATTCACCCTGATGACTCAATGAGTGAGATCGTCAACACAGGGGGGCGTCCTCTTGGACTAGACTTCTTGCCAGATGGCCGGATTTTGGTGTGTGATACCCATTTGGGGTTGTTGGCCGTTGAACCTCAGAGTGGCCACATTGAAACGTTGGTTGCCAAAGGAACCCACTCTTTACACGTTTGCAATAACCCGGCCGTGGCGGAAGACGGCCGTATCTTTTTTAGCGACTCTTCTCAGCGAAACATTGAAACCGAAGCAGCAAAAGACATTGTGGATAAGGTGCCAACTGGCCGCCTACTTTGCCGTTATCCAGATGGGCGTGTTGAGGTCGTGATGGATGAGCTATTGTTTGCCAATGGCGTCATCGTTGCCCCCGATCAATCATTTGTTTTAGTCGCACAAACGGGGCTTGCTTGTATCAATCGCTTATGGCTCACAGGCGAAAAAGCAGGGCAACAAGATATGTTTGCCACCGAATTGCCTGGCTTACCAGATAACTTGGCTATTGGATCTGACGGATTGATTTGGGTGGCACTTGTTTCTCCAGTGAGCGACATTCTAAAACAGCTTCATAGCCTCCCCTATTTCATGCGCTTCCTTATTGCTAGACTCCCACAGGCGCTCCAGCCTGAGCAACCCTTATTCTGCCGATTAGGGGCGTACGATCTTCAAGGCAATCTTGTTAAACTATATGAGGGTGACAAAGATGTTTATCACTTTGTCACCGGCGTTCGAGAACAAAATGGCACCATTTTCATGGGCAGTTTTGAAGGAGATTCAATTGCTCAATTCTCAATATAAAAATTGAATGAATTCAAACTCTGATACACAAATTCTCAAACGCTGTTTTGGTTATTTACGGCCGTATCTCAACGCCCAAATCGGCATATACGGACTAATGATCGGTATCAACGGTATCAACCTTTTTGTCCCGCAGATCATTCGTTGGGCCATCGATTCCGGTATCTTCCAAAGAAATTTGTCCCTTTTAAGTCAGGCCATTGGCATCCTTTTACTCCTCACCTTTATTAAAGGCGTAATGATCTATTTTCAAGGGGATTGGACTGAACAAGCCTCTCAAAGGGTCGCCTTTGATATCCGCAATGAGCTCCTTCAAAAGCTTACGGCGCTTTCCTTTTCATTCCACGATCAAACAGAAGCGGGACAGATTTTGTCTCGAGCGCTGCAGGATGTGGAACGTATCCGCTTTTTAACCGGCCGAGCAGTCTTACGCATTGTAGAAGGAAGTGTGCTGATCATATTAACGGCCGTCTTTCTGCTCACGATGAACCTTACCCTGGCGGGGCTCATTATCATGACACTGCCCCTTTTGCTCCATCGAGCCTACACCTTTGGCCGTCTCATTCGCCCCCTCTCTTATCGAATCCAGGACCAGCTTGGCGCATTAACGACCCAAATAGAACAAAATTTACGTGGGGCTCGAATTGTTAAAGCATTTGGCCAAGAAAAACTCGAATTGGAACGATTTACTGTTGAAAATGAGAAGTGGTTCAAACTCTCCGTCGAGTCCGCCAAAATACAAGCCGTCAACGCACCGCAGTTAGACCTCATTGCTAACTTTGGCACCGTCTTTATCATCTGGTATGGGGGCTGGCTAGTTACCCAAAACGTGCTGACGCTCGGGGAGCTGGTTGCCTTCACCACCTATTTGGCAATGCTGGTTCGCCCTATTCGTCTAATTGGACGGATCATCCCCATGTTTGCTATCGCCGCCTCAGCTGGGGAACGCCTCTTTGCTATTTTAGATACACCCATTGACGTCAAAGATGCTCCCGACGCCAAGCCCTTGTCCAGGATCAACGGCCGTATTCGCTTTAACAACGTCTCTTTTGCCTACCCTAACGGCAATGACGTCCTGAACAACATCAGCTTTGAAACCGAACCTGGCCAAATTATCGCGCTCATGGGTGGCACAGGCTCCGGAAAAACGACACTTATCAACCTTGTGGCCCGGTTTTACGATCCCACTAATGGCGAGATATTGATAGACGGCCGTATGATTAAAAATCACACTCTTCACTCTTTGCGCAGTCAAATCGGTTTTGTGATGCAAGACACCATTTTGTTTGCAGCCACCATCCGAGAAAACATCATCTTTGGCCACCCTAACGCTACGGAAGAAGAGATAATACAAGCTGCCAAAAACGCCCAAGCCCATGAATTCATTATGGCCATGCCGGATGGGTATGATACAGAAGTTGGTGAACGGGGAATCACGCTCTCAGGAGGGCAAAAGCAGCGACTCGCCATCGCCCGTGCCTTGATTACCAATCCCCGCATTCTCATCCTCGATGATGCTACAGCGAGCGTAGACACAAACACAGAACATCTCATCCAAAAGGCGCTCGATTTTTTGATGAAGGGTCGGACGACATTTATCATTGCCCACAGGCTGAGCACCATCCAGCGGGCTGACCAGATTTTATTATTGGAAAACGGCCGTATTCGCGATCAAGGCACCCACAAGATGCTTCTCCAACAGTCTGATCTGTACCAACGCGTTCACAACATCCAACATCATCCAGAAGGGGGCATACACATATGAGTTTTTCTTTTAGTCCCAACATGGGTCCTAAAGGCGCTATCAATCAATTTGGTAAAGAAGGAAAAGACGGTCGTTTTTTCAACAAAAACGTCATCGTGGGAATGCTCGTTTTTATACGACCGTATCGCCGTAATATGATTTATGCTTCTCTTCTTCTGCTTGTTATCACAGGACTCACTTTGCTCACACCCTACCTCATCAAAGTAGCCATTGATGACTTTATTGCCCAAGGGAACAATAGCGGCCTATCCACCATTGCTATTTGGATAGCCATCACCTATCTCCTGCTTTATGTGACCACCATGGCGCAACAATATCTATTAGGCTGGACCTCTCAGCGGGTCCTTGCCGATGTGCGTCAGGCGATGATGCATCATTTGCAAAAGCTTCCACTTAGCTATCATGACCGCACTATCATTGGGGTGACCGTTTCGCGCGTTATCAATGATGTCGCTGTCATCAATGATTTACTAACCCAAGGGCTCATTTCATTAATCGGAGATATTCTCGTCCTGATTGGCATCATCTTTGTGATGCTTACCATGAGCCCTCAACTAGCGCTCCTTACCTTTACTGTTTTGCCCCTTATGATTGGTGTGACGACCATCTTTTCCCGAAATGCAAAAGGGGCTTTTAGGCTAACCCGCAGACGGGTGGCTGAACTTGTAGGCAATTTGGCTGAAAACATCAACGGCATTCGGGTTATTCAAACCTTCGCCCAAGAATCCTTCATCGAATCTCAATTTGAGCAGGTCAATGATGACAACCGGCAAGCTCATGTCGATGCTATTCGGCTGTCATTTATATTTTTGCCTTCAATAGAATTCTTAGGGGTGCTGGCAATGGCCATTGTTCTCTACTTTGGTGGTCGAGCCGTAATAGCAGAAGATGTAACATTAGGCATCATGGTTGCTTTTATGGCCTATGTAACCCGCTTTTTTCAGCCTATTCAAGAACTTAGTCGCATTTACACCACCATGCAGTCAGCGATGGCCGGTGGAGAACAAGTGCTTAATTTACTCAACACGCCTCCTACTATCTTAGATCGAGAAGATGCCGCAGAGATGCCTCCCATTCACGGCAGTATTCACCTAAAAGATGTCTCTTTTCAATACTTAGATGAAGGCCAACCCATTTTAGAACAAGTCTCCTTAACGATTGAGCCTGGACAAACGATCGCCCTTGTTGGCCCGACCGGGGCAGGAAAAACAACCATCGCCAACCTGATTCCTCGCTTTTATGAGGTGAATAGAGGAACGGTCTTCATCGACGGGGTTGATATACGTTCTGTCACACAGGCTTCGTTACGTCGTCAATTTGGGCTTGTGCCTCAAGACCCCTTCCTTTTTTCAGGGAGTATTGCAGACAACATTCGCTTTGGTCGCCCTGA
>JANQSK010000449.1 GCA_028284105.1 Anaerolineae bacterium | reverse complement strand
GACAGCTAATTCACGGATTTGGTCACTCGTTTCTTCGGACAAATCCGCTGGGATAATGAGTTCCGAATCCTCTTCTGAACCAGGTTCTGCCAAATATTTAGCCCTGTAGTCGTAAAAATCTCGTCTTGGGCGAATTTCTCCAACCACACTGGCTATTGGATCCTGATTACCCATGACTGAAACTTCCAGTTCACGGACGTTAATACCCTGTTCAACAACGATACGACGATCAAATTCTGCCGCTTCGTTTAAACCTGCTTCTAATTCTGTACGGTTACTACATTTTTGAATCCCAACGCTTGACCCTAAGTTAGCAGGTTTTGTAAAAACAGGGTAGGCGAGTTTAGACTCAATTTCACCCATAATGTTAGACGGCCGTTTCTCCCAATCTGACTTGGAAAAAAGCAGCCAAGGCAAGATAGGAATACCATTGGCAACCATGACATATTTGAACATGGCTTTGTCCATACCAACGGCTGAGCCAACAACGCCAGCCCCGATATAGGGAATACTGGCCAACTCAAGCAAGCCTTGAACCGTGCCATCTTCGCCATAGGTGCCGTGCAAAACTGGAAAAATGACATCCAATTCAGTTACGGAGGAAAGGCTGGTCGGTCTCGTTTCTGATGTCTCCATCTTCATCAACGCAGATGATTCAGGGTCAGGTAGCAATGTAGCCGTTTCACTGCGGGTTGAACCATCACTCAACGCCGCCATCGCATCACCGGCTAACCAACGGCCGTTTTTTGTAATGCCAATGGGCACGACTTCATATTTGTCTGAATCTAAAGCAGCCATGACCGATTTAGCCGAATTCAAGGAAACTTCATGTTCTCCTGAACGACCACCAAAAATGACACCGACTTTAATCTTACGTTTTTCCGTCATAGTAATTGGGCAATTAGGCAATTGGGTAATTAAGTAATTCACAAGAGTTGATACGCACTTCGCATGAATTACTTCGTTACTTTACCACCTCATTACCATCTTCACTCTTCAAACTTCCACTCGCCAACCAACTCAACCTCAAGTTCTAACTCGACATTAAACTGCTCGCGAACGGCATGCCACGCTTCTGCAATCAAACTACGAACATCTTCGGCAGTTGCATTGTCATCGTTCACAAAAAAGTTGGCGTGTTTTTCAGAAATTGCGGCACCGCCAACGCGATACCCTTTCAAGCCGGCTGCCTCAATGAGATAGCCCGCATAATAATTTTCAGGATTTTTAAACATCGACCCGACTGTTGCGCCACCGGGCTGTGTTTGTTTACGATGGGCAATAAAACCATCAGCCCGCGCTTGCAATACAGCTACTTTTTCAGGCTTCAGTTCTAATTCGGCGCTCAACACAACGCGACGCGCCACATTACGGCCGTGTTCTTGTTTAAGCACGCTGTTGCGATACCCATACTGGAGTTGGTCGTGGCGATAAATTCTTGTACCGCGACCGGGTTCCCAAATAGTGACTGCCCGCACATTGCTCGCCATATCGCCACCGTGAGCCCCAGAGTTACCAACCACAGCACCGCCAACGGTTCCAGGAACACTTATTCCCCACTCTAAACCACCAAGCCCTTTCGCAATGCATTGGCGCGTCAAAGACGAAAGGTTCATCCCTGATTCAGCGGTGCAAATGACACTTGCCCCAATGTGACGATAGCTTACTGTTTTGGCTCGATTCATGATAATCAAACCACGTACGCCTTGGTCAGCTACCATAATGTTGGAGCCACCCCCTAAAACGAAGTAGGGCACATTACGCTTGTAGGCCAGTTCAACGGCCGTTACCAATTCTTCACTGCTTTGCACGGTTAGGAATAGCTCTGCTTGACCACCTACTCTTGATGAGGTGTATTTGGCAAGGGCTGTCCCTACCTGAAGTTGGTCACCAAAGATCGTCTGAAATTCTTCCACGGTTGAAAGATGAATAGAAGTTTTTAAATTCATACTATCTCTTCTGCAGCGCCTCCAAAAGCCATTGCCCAACCATATTGCCATCGCCAGCACCTAATGTGAGCACAACGTCATCAGGTTTGATGCGGTCGAGGATGTAAGAAACGGCCGTTTCGCGTTCACCCGCAAAATGGGCTTTTGAATGTGCAATCTCATCAACAAAACGGGGCATATCAATCCCTAAATCATCCGTTTCACGGCTTCGGTAAACATCCAAAACAACCAACCGATCTGCGTCACTGAAGCATTGTTTAAATTCAGCTTCCAGCAGTTTCGTGCGACTAAACGTATGGGGTTGCCATACCGCCCAAATTTGTCGTCCGGGGAACTGTTGCTTTGCAGCCAATAAATTGACTTTTATCTCAGTGGGATGGTGAGCATAATCATCAATAATCGTAATGCTATTCACATCTCCAATTCGCTGGAATCGTCGTCCCATACCACCAAATTCAGCAATCCCTCGTTGGATATCAATAAAATCTAAGCCAACATCAAGTCCAACGATTAAGGAAGCAAGCGCATTGAGCACATTATGGTCGCCAGGAACGCGCAAGCGAAGTAATCCTAAAATTTCACCTCGACTTTCAACAAGAAAATCGGATCCACCCAAATTATTAGGCCGAATATCTAATGCTTTGTAATCCACATCGGCATCAGGTGAAATGCCATACGTTGTAATTTCAGACACATTGGCGGTTAAATTGCTAAGCAATCTTTTGGTTCCTGCATCTTCACCACACGCGATAAGATGACCATCTTTGGGGAGCAATTCCACAAATTTTTGATACGCCCTTTCATAATCTTCCCAGGTTGGGAAGATATCAGGATGATCGTGTTCCATGTTGGTAATCACCGACAGTTCAGGTTTCAGACCGAGGAACATATTGTCATATTCATCCGCTTCGATCACAAAGTAAGGGGATTCACCAACACGGCCGTTTGCTCCTAAAGAGGGCAGCACCCCACCCACAACGACGGTCGGATCTTTCTCCGCATATAGCAGCATTTGCATAACCATCCCAGTTGTGGTGGTCTTGCCATGAGTGCCAGAGATAGCAATGCCAATCTTGCCCTCCATCAGCGTCCCCAAAAAGTCTGAGCGTTTTAAAACGGGCACACCAGCTTCTCGGGCAGCAGCGACTTCAGGATTGCTTTCTGGGATGGCGGAAGAGATTACGATAG
>JANQSK010000441.1 GCA_028284105.1 Anaerolineae bacterium | reverse complement strand
GTCTCGGTTAGCTGACATGACAGAGGGTAAAACGAGTGAGCCTTTAGGAATTTGAATACCATGCAAAGGGATATCCTCAGCTGCGTAGCTGAACTCGGTCGTTTGAAGTGGCCCATCATAACGCAACATCTCTTCAACGGCCGTATCCATCAAGCCATAATCTGATTTGAGCAGTTCCATTTGATCCGGATGATCTAATAATGCCAATGTGCCATTGGCGATTAAATTCACCGTTGTTTCGTGACCGGCAATCACCAGCAAAAAGACCATACCTAGAAGTTCATCTTCAGTAAACCGTTCCCCGTCATCTTCTGCCTGCACAAGCGCAGATAGCAAGTCGTCTTGTGGCTCAGCACGTCTTTTTGCGGCTAGCTTTCGCGTGTAGCGCAAGAAGTTGATGACCGATGGAACAGCTTTAACGAGATTAACGGCCGTTGGTGTTACAACCATCCCTGAAGACCAGATTTGGAAACGATAACGATCTTCTTCTGGGATGCCAATCATTTCGGCGATCACGGTCACGGGCAACGGCAAGGCAAAAGAGTCAATCAAATCAACTGACTTCTGTTTCGCCATCTCATCCAAAAATTGATGCGTAATCGTTTCAATCCGTGGTGCCAAGTTCGCAATCATGCGTGGCGTAAACGCTTTGTGAACTAAGTTACGCAAGCGGCGATGGTCTGGCTCATCTGTATTGAGCATATTGTGTAGTAAAGGGCGGAAAATAGGCGGAATCCAAAAGGAGGTCCCCGTATTTTCCTTTACTTGTCTCAAATTCTTTTTAATTCGCGGATCTTTTAAAGCATCCATCACATCATCATATCGCGTAATAAGATATGCTGACTGCATGCGTGTTAACTTCCCTTTATACACAGGGGATTCTTTACGCATCCATGCATAATATTGATGCGCATTTTGATTAAACTCTGCAGAGGAAATGTTAAAGGGTTTCTTTGGATTCATAACGCTTACCTACTTTGGCAAATTAAACGCTTGGCTGATAAATTGGCTCACTGCTTCAGAATAGGCGCTCCAGTTTTCTGCAACATGTTCGTCCCCCATTAAGCGAAAGAGCATGATGCCCATCGGCACGCTGGCAAACAAACGTCCTGCAATAACCGGATCGATAGACTCTATCTCATCATTTTCAACAAGCTGTCTGAAATAGGCTTCCCCAATTTGAAAGGCGGGTCCATAAATTTGTTCGTAAACTGACTGCCCAAGCTCACTGTTGGACATCGTTTCCGGCAAGATTGCTTTGAGCACCGATAAATTTTGTTCCACATCGTCCATCCGGTTTTGAATAAACTGGCCCACAAAATCAGAGGGTTTTGGCTGTTCTTCTGCAGCTTCGGCTAACTCATCAACCTCGGCTTCGATCAATCGATCAATGATGCTCATAAAAAGAGCGTCTTTATTTTTGAAATAGTTGTAGATGGTTCCATCGGCAACCTCTGCTTTTTTAGCTATCTCTTTAATGGTTGTGCGCTGAAATCCTTTTTCAGCAATCACCTCAATAGCTGCATCTAAAATAAGATTGCGTCGGGCTTGTAATAGCTGCTGTTGTATATTTTCCATTATATAAACCGCAATTGTTGTAATGAATGAACGCTCATTCATTTGAATATGGCTTCATTCTATTGAGGAATCTATTGAAAGTCAATCCTTTGTTTCAATTTCATCATAAAATGAGACGAATCCATCTATGCTGAGGAACCATTGGCCCCAGATTAGCAACCTGATTTAGCGGCTTGGTTATTGCCTCAGATTCTTTCGAGTTTGATTTAATCGATAGGGGGGATTGTTCTATTCACCTATGGTGGGTTTACGTATCTCGTCGTATTGCATTTCGTGCTAAGACTCACAATGCCCCAGCACTCGCTCCTGCTTCAGCATTTTTTGCTCTGTATAAAACCTAACAACATGATGTTGTTCTGCACTCTCAACTAATTGATTGGACCAACTTAACGCTCTACGGACACCCGATGCCATTGGCGCACACCGATGGGCGTATGCTGATAGCCAACAAGGTCAGGGCTGACCAAAACGGCCGTTAATCCATGGGCAATAAATATCTCAGGAGCCTGGGTCACAATCTTTTGCTCAATCTCCGCATAAAGCCCTAAACGCGTTTCAATATCTCGCTCTATTCGGGCCTGCTCCAATAGGGTATCGATCTCTGCATTTGAGAAGTTGCCATTATTTTGCGGTGACCCTGAATGGTACAGAATATCGAGGAAGTTTTGCGGATCGGGATAGTCGGCACACCAACCACTCCCAAACAAA
>JANQSK010000433.1 GCA_028284105.1 Anaerolineae bacterium | reverse complement strand
GATCGCTCTTTCTTATCTACACCAATATCAAAAAAGCAAGCAAACTTTTGTAGGCGAATGGCTCTTTACGGGTGATAAATATTTTGTAGATGAAGAGGGATATTACCACCATGCAGGCCGCTCTGATGACATGATGAAAGTTGGTGGTATTTGGGCCTCTCCCACCGAAATTGAAAGCACCATCATTAGTCATCCTGCTGTCATCGAATGCGCGGTCGTTGCCAAAGCTGATCAATCAGACCTTATCAAGCCAAAAGCCTTTGTGGTCTTAATGGAAGACCAGTCTGCCTCACAAAAACTTGAACAAGAAATTATCGAATATTGTCGAGAAAAGATGGCGGGTTATAAGCGACCACGATGGGTAGAGTTTATTGATGAACTTCCCAAAACAGCCACAGGCAAAATTCAAAGATTCAAATTGAGAAATTAGGGTGCACGTCATGCCAAAAAGGGCAACTTTAAAGACCTAACAAAACAAAATAGCCGAGGCATCTCTTCAATAGATCAACACATAGCTATGAATAAAAACTCTTCACTCAACTACGTCTCATACCTAAAGGTAGACCAAATCTTAACTGCTCAGAATCCAAGATCGGGTTCTGATGGTCATTTCGAACATGATGAAATGCTTTTTATTATCATTCATCAAGTGTATGAGCTTTGGTTCAAACAAATTCTGCATGAAATTGATCAGCTGAATCACCTCCTTCTGGCCAATGAGCTTTCCCCTGCTTTAGCCACTCTACGTCGAATCCTGACCATCTTAAAAACGATTGTGGGCCAAATCGATATCTTAGAAACGATGACACCCCTACAATTTAATTCATTCCGCTCCTTTTTAGACAATTCGAGCGGCTTTCAGTCGGTGCAGTTTCGTGAATTGGAGTTTGCTTTAGGCTACAAAAGACAGTCAATGATTGACCATTTCCCTGATGGCTTACACGGCCGTTCCCAACTCATTGAACGTTATCATGCATCAACACTTTGGGATACGTTTCTGCAATTTCTCAACGCCAATGGGTACAACATTCCAGAGGAACAGTTAAATCGGGATGTCACACAGCCCATTAAATCATCACAATCTCTTCAAAAAGTGCTTCTTTCGGTCTATAAAAACGACCCTTGGATTAGTCGCTTGTGCGAACGACTTGTGGATTTTGATGAAGGTTTACAGGAGTGGCGCTATCGGCACGTGAAGATGGTTTCAAGAACAATTGGGGGGAAAATGGGGACCGGCGGGTCTTCAGGAGTGAAATATTTAGAATCTACCCTCAAACCGATGTGGCCGGATTTATGGGAAATCCGCTCAGAGCTTTAGCTAAGAATTGAATCGAAAGTGCAATAACTTCATTATTAAACATCAGATGCAATTTCAAGCCACGCTATGTGAATCATTTTGAGAGTCACCATTGCCTAAATTATAAACCAATACTTTATCGACCCGATAAGCGTCCATGTCTATGACCTCAAATCGAAAATTGTTCCAGTCGTAATATTCACCCTCTACGGGCACTTTTTCCAACGCAGCCATCATAAACCCACCAATCGTTTGATACCGACCTTTAACAGTCGGCAAGCTATCGAGTTCGATATCTTCTAGTAGATCAATGATTGGATACATACCATCAACGAGCCATGAGTTATCACTTCGGCGAACAATTGGGGAAATTAAAGGAGGATCGATATCACCAACGATCGCATCCATTAAATCTCCACTAGTCACCAACCCTTTTAATCCGCCAAATTCATCAAACACAAGGGCCATATGTTTTCGCTCTTTTTTGAATCTTTCCAAAAGTTCAAAAGCTGGCATGGATTCTGGCACATACATTGGTGCGATCAACATTGTTGAAAGATCGATATCCGAATTGAAAAACTGATTCTTGAGCAATTTTTTCACCTCAATGATTCCAAGCATGTTATCGAGGTTATTTTGGGCTACAGGGAATCGTGAGTGACCATGATCCCCCATTTTTTTATGCATTAATTCAGGTGCATCGCCCACATCTAACCAAGCGATCTCACGGCGGGGCGTCATTAATGAACTCACATTTCTGTCACTCAACCGAAAAATTCGACTCACCATTTCTGGCTCTTGGGGCTCGAATGCACCGGCGAGTGCCCCTTCTTGCATCATAATTGCGATCTCTTCATCAGAAACAGGTGCATCTTCAGTTTGTTGCACCCCAAAAAATCGCATAATTGCTCTTGTAGAATAGGTGAGGACCCAAACAAATGGATACACAATTCTAGAAAGCCGATGCATGAATGTAGAAACGGCCGTTGCGATTCGTTCAGCATTTTGTAAAGCCAAATTTTTAGGCACTAACTCCCCAATAATCAATGAAAAATAGGTGATACTTGCCACGACAACAATCAAACCAATCGGTTCGCTAAATTGTGAAGGAACGCCGTTGTTCATCAACAAGCCACTGAGGTCTTCTGCCAAAGTAGCACCCCCAAAAACGCCCGTCAAAATACCTACAAGCGTAATGCCGATTTGCACAGTAGAAAGCAGATCACTAGGATTTTCGGCCAATTGCAAAGCAAGTTCAGCATTTTTATTTCCTTCGTCTGCCCACTTTTTAAGACGTGGCTTTCGAGCGGAAACAATGGCCGTTTCTGACATGGCAAACACCCCATTTACCATGATTAGCAATAAAATTATGAAGATTTCTAAAAGAATTGCACCGCTCATCTATTTAATCACCTACTCTTTCTCCTATTCTTTAAGAATTATGCTTACCCACATCAAAATTTGAAGCAAACAATCGGTACCCCAATTATATTCAAGTGAAAAGCACGCTCAAGACCACGACCTCCTATGAGATTTATAACCTAACTATAAAATTGTTCTGGCAAGTAGGGAGTGTGTTCAGTCTATAGAAACTTTATTTTACTCAGATTAGAACAGTTCTAGATAGAAATCTATGAGATTTCTCAGGAATTTAGATGGGCAACAAACCGAGGATCAATACAAATTTATTTTTCTGAAAATTATGTCTGATCATCGAAAAAGCAGTGCAACTAGAAATATCAGATCATCATCTGACTTCATATCTAGTTGCACTGCAATTTTTAGGTCTAGTGTTTACCTCATCAATACGAATGAGTTTGACACACTTAATTATGGACCAACTTCGACATGAACCGCGTTGACTATGTTTGCTTCAGGAATTCCAGCATCAGCCCCATCAAATTCAGCCTCGTAGATGCAGTCAGTTATCGGTTCCGTCGTTTGAGGTTGACAACTAAACACATCATTTCCAGCCCCGCTTAATCCACTTACATCAAAAGATCGTCTCGTTGTGAGATAGAGCTTATCATCCATCTCACCATAAGAGACACCAAGGATGGTTTCTCGGAATTGGGTCAATTGGACTGCCGATCCATCTAAATACATCTCGAAGCTTCCCGCCGTGTTTGCACCCAAGTTGGCGTCGTTGAACACAATCAAATCATGTCCACTTCCCGATGCACCCGGCACATTGAAGGTGTTGAGGAGCGAGATGACTAGGCGTCCATCAGGTAATAACGTTATCCCGTTGATGTCTTCGTTGTTGGTCGATAATCCTACATCAGAACCGTCAAAGAATAGGCTGAAAGTCCCTGCTGTATTCTCGCCAAGGCTAGTCGGCGTAAACTGCACAATATCAGAATCATCTACCCTAATATTTAAATCGGGGAAGTTGTTTTGCGGTACAGCAATACTCATCAAGATGTCGCCGTTATCAAGAATGACAAACCCGTCAATATCCACTGAGGCGATCCCAACATCTGAGCCATCAAAGTAGAGCGACCAGGTGTCATTAGTCGGATCATAGGCTGCAATATCTTCCTCAGCAAAGAGAGTACCATCAATCGTGACATCGGATGAGAAGGATAAGTAGTAACTTGGTGGTGTTCCACCATCTGGGTCAATATCATCATTGGTCACAGTACAGGTCAAGTTTTCACCGGGGTTGATGGTGCCAGAACAATCAGCACTGTAAGTAGGAATGTAGTCACCAGGGTTAGGCTCACTAACAGTAAATGCGCCTGCATCTAGAGAAATTGTTACTCCACTTTCACTACCTATTACACTTGTTTGGGAAACATTTGAACCACTAATCTCAAGCGTGAAGTCGCTGACAACGGCCGTTCCACCATTATCGTTAATGACCTGCTTGATGATGGTCAAGGTCGGCTGGATATCATCACTCGTTAAGGTGCAAATGATGTTGTCATCGGTGTTGACCACGATGCTCTCGCCCAAGTTAGCTGGACATCCTTCACCTGTAATGCTGATGAAGTCATATCCAAACAAGCCTGCTTCGTCAATCGTTACGGCCGTTCCGTCAGCAAAATCAACTGTGTCCCCACTGTCAACAGGTGCGCCGTTGAGCGTCATCCCAAAGCTATCGACATCAGCATTCCCGCCATTGTCTTCAATGAGTGCTTTAACAAGCGTCACACTACCACTATTTGGATTATCCATCCCACCATCTGAAATATGGATACCATCTACAATAGACGAGCTAAAATTAAACCCATTGGCGACAGCATCCCAGAATAACTCATAGCTACAGCTATCGACAGGAGTGTCACCATCCGGCACACAGCTCAAGATATCATTCCCTGTCCCTATCGCATTTGTGACATTGAATTCCCGACGGGTGTTGAGGAATATCTCCCCATTGGCGTTGATGCTTGCCCCACGCAATGCCTCTCTCCAGTTTGCCATCTCAACAGTTGAGCCATCGAAGTAGAGAACCCAAGTCCCTGAAGTCGCTTCACCGAGGCTCGTTGGGGTAAATTGGAGCAAGTCCTGTGGACGACTTGTCACGCTAGGCACATTGGCATTGCTGACTGTGCTGATGATGAGGTCTCCATTTTCAAGGAGGGTCAAAGCATCTATATCCTCACCAGCAGTCGTCAAACCAACATCTGAACCATCAAAGTACATTTCAAATGCTCCGGCTGTAGTTTCACCTAAGCTCGTTGGAATGAATTTAACAATATCAGAGTCATCGACGAACCCATCAAAACCTGGCAAGTCGCTAATACCAGCCGAAAAGCTCATCAAGATAGTGTCATCTGGCAAGAGGGTGAACGCATCTACATTCATGGTAAACAAGCCCACATCAGAACCATCAAAATGGAATTCCCACTCACCTGTCGTGACGTCATAAACCAGGATGTCTTCTTGACGGATTAAAGTGCCATCTAGGGTTGTGTTTTCGCTCACCGACAGGTAAACCTTTTGGGAAGCCAACAAAGACACATTGACCGTTGCACCGTCGCTGCCACCATTACCGTCAATGACTGTGTAAGTGAAACTGTCAACACCCTCAAAAACCTCCGTTGGAGTATAGATAATTTGGTCTCCATCAATAACGGCCGACCCATTAAGGGGTTGCGTAATGCTTTCAATCGTTAAGATGTCATTTTCAACATCGCTATCATTGGCCAACACGTCAATCACAACGGCCGTTTCTGGCTCAGTTGATGCATTATCATCCACAGCGATTGGTGTATCATTAACAGGGGTGACAGATACAGTCACTGTGGCACTGTCTGTCAAAAGACCATCACTCACAACATATGTGAAGCTATCGTCTCCATTGAAATCAGCCACAGGCGTGTACACGACGTCCGTACCACTGATGATAACCGACCCATTCAGAGGTTGAGTTACACTGTCTACAGATAGGGTGTCCCCCACTTCATCACTGTCGTTTGACAGCACATCAATGATGATTTCCGTATCCTCATCAGTTGTCGCCGTATCATCTTGTGCAACGGGGGCGTCGTTTTCGTCTGATACAGTCACGGTCACTGTTGCAGTATCAGTCAATTCGCCATCACTTGTTACGTAGGTGAAGTTATCAGTCCCGTTGAAGTTGAGAGCCGGTGTGTAAACGACCTCTGTGCCGCTAATAACGGCCGTTCCATTCAATGGTTGAGTGACGCTTTCTACAAAGAGGCTATCTTCATCAACATCACTATCGTTCACCAGCACGTCAATTACAACAGGTGTATCTTCTGCAGTTGTCGCAGTATCATTTGAAGCAATTGGTGCATCATTTACGGCCGTTACAGTCACAATCACGGTTGCCGAATCGGTAAGCTCACCATCGCTCACGACATAGGTAAAGCTATCTTCTCCATTGAAGTTGAGACCTGGTGTGTAATCGATATTTGTGCCGTTAATAACGGCCGTTCCATTCAATGGCTGGGTTACGCTCTCAATAAAGAGGCTATTCCCATCACCATCACTGTCATTGAATAAGACATCAATCCCGACTTCCGTATCCTCAGCTGCCGTTGCTGAATCATCTGAGGCAACGGGAGCAACATTCACATCAGTAATCGTGACATTCACAGTTGCGCTGTCGGTACCGCCATTATTGTCACTAATGGTATAGACAAAGCTGTCATCACCATTGAAATTTGCTACTGGGGTGTAAATCACCGTTGTGCCACTTATGATGGCTGTCCCGTTTAATGGGTCAGTCACACTCGTCACGCTCAAGGTGTCCCCATCGACATCACTATCATTGTTGAGCACATCAATCGTAATTTCCGAATCTTCACTCGTTGTGACATCATCATCAACTGCAATCGGTGCATCATTCTCAGCAGTCACGGTCACCGTCACCAAGGCTGAATCGGATAATTCACCATCAGTTGCTGTATAAGTAAATGTATCAACACCGTTGAAGTTGAGTGTTGGCGTATAAACGACTAATGTGCCGCTGATCGATGCCGTACCGCTGATCGGTTGGGTAATTGATTCAATCGACAATGGATCATTGTTCGGATCACTATCATTGACAAGCACATCAATGATGATGGGGGTATCTTCTACCGTAATTTCAGCATCATTTATAACAATCGGCATAAAGTTGACTGAATTATCTGAGAATGTTGCCGTTACCGATTCTGGTTGATCCATGGTGATGACACAATCATCGGTGCCTGTACAAGCACCACTCCAGCCATTAAAGACCGAGTTGTTTTCTACAGAAACGGTTAAGGTCACCACGGTGCCCGCAGGATAAAGTTCTGAACAATCATCCACACAGTTAATTCCATCGGGTTCGCTACTAACTGACCCCGTACCACTCCCCGCCAAATTAACAGTCAACTCCGGTACATTCGCCTCATCCTCAAAGATGGCCACCACGGTCTTATCTGCGTCGAAGAATATAGTGTCACTTATGGTGGTCGTTTGCGAAAGAACACCTTGCCAACTGAAGAAGACATTCCCTGGATCAGGAACGGCCGTTATGGTCACCAAATCCCCATAAAGGTAAGTGTCTTGCAACGGTTCAACCACAATGTCTCCGTTGCCTTGTGGGTCCAATGTTAGGAAGTAATCAATGGCTGTGAACTGCGCAACAACGGTCTGGTCCCCATCGATGAACAGGGTGTCGGAAATCACAGTGCCAGAGGCATCGACAGACCAACCCTCAAAGCTGTTACCAGGATCGGGTAAGGCTGTTACGGTCACCGTTTCTCCATAGCTATAGGTTGCAGCTACAGAGTCAACCGTTATTTGACCATTCCCATTGGCCTCAAGATTGACCACATACGCATCTTCGCT